>NHBL01000039.1 GCA_002167465.1 bacterium TMED6 | reverse complement strand
TTACTGAACTTTGTTCAAAAATGAATATTAAGCATTTAACATTGTATACACTTTCAATAGAAAATTTTAATAGACCTAAATCAGAAATAAATAATTTAATGAAGTTATTATCATCATCAATCAGGTCTGAAGTCCATAAAATGAAAGATAACAATATTAAATTTAATATATTTGGTTTTCAAGACAAGTTAACCCCAGAAGTAAATTCAGAATTAGATTATGCAATATTAGAAACTAAAAATAATTCTGGTTTATGTTTGAATCTAGCTCTTGCATACAGTTCAAGATATGAAATCGTAAATGCGATCAAAAATATATCACAAGATATTTTAGATAAAAAAACTAATATTAATGATATAGATGAGAATAAAGTTAATGATTATTTATTGACTAAGGGTACGCCAGATCCAGATTTATTGATTAGAACTGGAGGAGAGGATAGATTAAGTAATTTTTTATTATGGCAAAGCGCCTATACTGAAATACATTTTTCAAATAAATTTTGGCCGGATTTTAATGAAAAAGATTTAAATAAAGCATTAATTGATTATCAAAGTAGAGTTAGAAAATTTGGTAGAATAAAAAATTAGTCATGAAAATTTCATCGTTCATTTTATTAATATTTTTTTCATTTTCATTATCTCAAAATAATGAATTAAAAATTTCTGATATAACAGTTGTCGGAAATGTTAATATGAAAAAAAATGATATTATTAATTTTTCTGGATTATCTTCTGATTCTTATGTTAATGCTATAGAAATTCAAAATGCAATAAACAGATTATGGCTTTTAAATAAGTTTAGAAACATACAAGTAGATTTAGAAGAAACTAGCTATGGTATTACAAATTTGATTATTACAGTTGAAGAATTTCCAAAGCTTAATAAAATAATATTTAAAGGTCAATATTTTAATTTTGAATTATTTAAATTTAAAAAATCTAAATCAGAATTAACAAAAATTTCAAAGTTAGAACCTGGTATATCTTTAACTGATCAAAAAATTAATCAAGCAATAAACTTGTTAAACGAAAATTTTATAGAAAGAAATTTTCACGATATAGAAATATCTTATAAATTAGTTGATTTAGATGGTGATAAATTAGAAAAAAATATTTTATTTAATATTAATTCAGGAAAAAAATCTCGAATTCATGATATTAAAATTTTTGTAGACAATAAAGAACTTAACAATTTAAATATAGAAGATTTAATTAAAAGTAGATTAAATAGAAACGTTGACATTAACAAAAATAATATTTTAAAAAATTTAGCTGATATTGATATTTGGAAATGGTATACACCGTGGAAAGGTAAGTATAATACAAATAAATTAGATCAAATGATTTCAAGTTTAACGCAATATTATAATTATAATGGCTATTTAGATTTTGATATCGAAAGCTATAAATTTATAAAATCAAAAAATATTTTTAATAAATCTAAAAAGGTTCTTGTTATTAATATAAATCCAGGTAATAAATATTATATTGATAAAATCAATTTTACAGGAAATTATATTTTTACTGATTCATTACTTAAATCGAGGTATACAATTAGTCCTGGAGATGTATTTGATGGAATCAAATTTGATATTTCTAATATGAGTATTAATAATTTATATAGAGACAAGGGATACTTATTTTCCCAAATAAATCCATCAGTTATACCAAAAAATGATAGTTTACTTAATATTAATATTAATATTAACGAAAAATCAATAGTTCATGTTAATAGAGTGATAATAAAAGGTAATGAAAATACTAAAGATAATGTAATTAGAAGAGATATTGATGTAGTTCCTGGGGAGATATTCAGTCAATCTGCTATTATGGAAAGTTATAGAAAATTATTTATGCTTAATTTTTTTGAAGCTGTAACACCAGATATAGTTCCAATTGAAGGTAAAAATGAAGTTGATGTAATATTTGAAGTTATAGAAAAAGGAAGTGGTCAATTAAATTTTTCAGCAGGATATAGTGGTCTATTAGGGTTTACAGGGGGTGGTGGTTTTTCTTTTCCAAATTTTGTTGGAACTGGACAAAGTTTAAGTTTTAATTACCAAAGAGGTATATCTAATCAACAGCAATCAAATATTCCTATAAATAGTTCAAATACTAGCGCTAATCAACAATTTTCAATGAGTTATGTTGAACCAAGACTATTTAATACTCATAATTTAGTTGGCTTTTCAGCTAATTATCAGGAAAGAGGACAGAGTAATTCTCAGCCATTTGATTCAAAAATTACTGGTGTAGGTATTAGGTTTGGTAGAAGATTTGAATGGCCTGATAAATATTTTAAAGGTTCGTGGAATTTAAATAGTTCGAAAAGAGAATATTATTCTTCAAATAGAGATGACTTAATTTCTTATTATTCTTCTTCAATTGATAATTACATTGAGAATAATAATGGTAATTATGTATTTCCAACTTCAGGCTTAAAGGTAACTCAAAGTATATCTAGAGATAATAGAAATCATCCAGAATTCCCAACGCAAGGGTCACAGTTTAATTGGAATTTTACTATTTCAGGAACATTTTTAGGTGGCAGTGAAGATTATTTAAAAAATGAAGTAGGTTTTAAATGGTATAATCAAATTATTGATAAATTAGTTTTACATCAACAATTCAAGGGTGGGTTATTAAACCCTATAGAATCCAGTGGACGATCAATTGTACCTTATTCTGCAAGATTTCGGATGGGTGGTGCTTTACCTTACGGTGAAATGCTTAGAGGCTATGGGGACAATATGATTGGCCCAATTGGTGCATCTTATCCTAAAGGTGGTAATATTATGCTTAAATATTCCTTAGAATTAAGATATTTAGTTTCTGAAACTCCTAATATGTATATATTATGTTTTGCTGAAGCAGGAAATATATGGGATGAACTCAATATGGTTGATCCTTTTAATTTGAGAAGGTCTGTTGGAGTTGGCGCAAGGGTTATGATGCCAATGCTAGGTATATTAGGTTATGATATAGCTTATGGATTTGATTCAAGTGTTGAAGAATTTTTAACTGGAAATAATGGTGCACATGGATGGGAATATCATTTTATATTTGGTATGCCAATTAATTAACAAATATTATAAATTTATAATAAAAAGGAGATTCAAGTGATAAAATTGATTAATAAAATAATTCTACTAATATTTTTAGGTGTTTTAATATCAGAAGTTAAAATTGGATATTTGAATGCTGATAAAATTTTAACAGAATTAGACGAAGTTAGGCAAGTTCAAATTCAACTTGAAAAAGAACAACGAAAAATCGAATCAGATTATATGAATTTAGAATTGGAATTAGACAGCTTACTTAGAAGTTATGAACAACAGAAAATGTTAATGAGTGAAGAAAGAAGAACTAAGCTTGAAAAAACATTGACTGATAAGCAAGCTGAATTACAAAGATTTCAAATGGAAAAAGTAGGTCCACAAGGAGAAATATATAAAATTCATGATCAATTAATGGCTCCTGTTTATGCTAAAATTGATGAGGCAATTCAGAAAGTTGGAAAACAAGAGGGTTATGATTATATATTTAATGTAGTGTCTGGCGGTATAGTTTATGCTTTACCACAAAATGATCTTACAGATTTAGTAGTTAAGGAATTAGAAAAAATTTCAGATATAAATGAATAATAAATATGATTAATATTACTACTTTAGCTAAAAAAGTAGGAGGAAAAATTGAAGGTAACTCTGAATTGAATATTCATGGTATCGGAGATTTAAAGAATTCTCCAGAAAATTTTTTGTCCTTTTTATCAGACAAAAGATATTATGATGATTTTAAAAATTCTAAATCTATAGCAGTTATTGTAGATGAGGATTTTTCTGATTCAAAATTTAATAAAACGTTAATTAAAGTTAAAAACCCTGTTTATGCATATATTCAGCTTTTAGAGATTTTTAATAAAAATAATAATAAAAAAGTAGGTATTCATGAAACAGCAATTATAGCACAAAGTGCTAAAATTGGAAAAAATGTTTATATAGGTCCATATACAGTAATAGAAGAAAATGTTGTAATTGAAGACTTTACTTATATTTCGACATCTTGCCATATTATGAAAAATGTTTCTATAGGTAAAAAAACTAAAATTAGTTCCAATGTATCAATTTATAATGAAACACATGTTGGGAATGAAGTTATTATTGAATCAGGAACTGTTATAGGGAGCCATGGTTTTGGCTTAACTTTTCACAATGGTGAAAATCATATAATACCTCACATAGGAAAAGTTATAATAGAAGATAAAGTTTGGATTGGTTCTAATTGTTCTATAGATAGAGGAACAATTAATGATACTACAATAGGTCAAGGTACTAAAATGGATAACTTAATTCAAATAGCCCATAATGTTAAAATTGGAAANCATTGTGTAATTGCAGGACATTCTGCTATAGCTGGTAGTACAATCATNGGNAATTATGTTACTATTGCAGGAAAAGTTGGTATTATAGGTCATTTAACAATNGAAGANAATTGTACAGTAGCATCTATGTCNCAGGTAACTAAATCTCTAAAAAAGAATTCTTTTGTATCTGGNATACCAGCNCGTNACCATAAAAGCAATTTAAAATTAACAGCACAAATTAATAAGTTAGATTCATTATTTAAAAATTTAAAAAAATAATTTTGATTTCAATTTCNAATAANTTTCAAAAAACAATAACTAAAGAAATTAGTTTTGAAGGCATAGGNTTGCATTCAGGTNTTTTTTCTAAGTTAATACTAAAACCTGCNCCTGCNGATTTTGGTATAAAATTTTATATTGGTGATACAATTATTCCTGCCNTAACNAAATATGTAGATAGTACANTAAGAGGTACTAATTTNCAAAAAAATGATAAATCAATNATGACAATTGAACACCTNTTATCAGCANTATATGCNTTAGAAATTGATAATTTAAAAATAGANGTCTCTGATTTAGAAATACCAATATTAGATGGTACANCANAGATTTTTACANAAGAAATTAAAAGAAATGGTATANNAATACATAATAAAANTCGTAAGGAATTTATTGTAGATAAATTAATATCATTTAAGACTTCAAAAGGAGTTCAATTTCATTTATTNCCNCATGATGGATATAAGTTTACNTATCANTTAGAATATAAAAATATTGAAATATTAAATCAGAATNATACAATAGAATTAGAANAAAATAATTATTTTGATNAAATAGCCTCTTGTAAAACATTTTGCTTATTATCAGAATTATTACTTTTATATGAACAAAANNTGATNAAAGGTGGTTCCTTAAAAAATGCAGTTGTTTANATTGATAAAAAACTTAATAAAGANCAAGAACAAAAAATNAATNAATTATTTAATACNAAAATAGATTATGACAAANCTATACTAAGTAATNTTGATTCAATATCAGANAATGAAGCTGCNAAACATAAATTATTAGATTTAATTGGNGATTCTTACTTNTTAGGAGTTAGAATTAGAGGTCATTTAATNGCTAGTAAAAGTGGCCATGAATCAAATATAGAATTTATAAAATACCTTCATAATAACTTTTTAAATAGTAACTTACATAAAGAAAAAAAGGTTGACAATATGTATGATATAAATCAAATATTAGATATAATGCCNCATAGATATCCATTTTTATTAGTTGATAANGTTCTTCATCTTGAACCTGGAAAATCAGTAAGTGCTATTAAAAATGTAACAATTAACGAACCATTTTTTGTTGGTCATTTTCCTGGNAAACCTGTNGTNCCTGGAGTTTTATTATTAGAAATAATAGCTCAAGCNGGNGGTTTTTTAGTATTACACTCAATTGATGAGCCAAATAAAANATTAATTTATTTGTCATCAATAAAATCAGCTAAATTTAAAGAAGTAGCAAAGCCAGGNGATCAATTATTAATTAAAGCTGAATTAGCTAAATTTAAATTAGGNACATGTAAAATTANTGGNAAAATCTTTGTAAATGATAAATTAATTACTGAATGTGAATTATTAGCTTCTGNTGTNANTAGGTAATGAATAAAAATTTAATACATAATACANCNATTGTATCATCTAATGCAAAAATTGGANATAATGTTTCAATTGGGCCCTATTGTATTATTGAAAATGATGTAATTATTGGNAGTNANACAAAAATTGATGCTCANACAATAGTAAAACANTATACTGAANTAGGNAAAAATAATCATATTTTTTCTCATTGTGTNATTGGAGAAATACCACAAGATAAAAAATTTNNCCATGAAAAAACAAAATTAATTATTGGTAATAATAATGTTATTAGAGAATTTTGTACTTTGAATAGGGGTACTATTGATTTGGGAACAACAACAATAGGAAATGATTGTTTATTAATGGCTTATGTACACATTGGACATGATTGTATTATTAGTAATAATATTATATTAGCAAATGGAGTTCAATTAGGTGGTCATGTAATTATTGATGATTTTGCTATAGTGGGGGGATTAACACCAGTACATCAATTTTGCAAGATAGGGGAACATTCTTTAGTAGGGGGAGGTTTGCGTGTGGTACAGGATATACCCCCATTTATTATTGCTAATGGGCAACCTTTAAGATTTTCAGGAATTAATTCCATAGGATTAAGAAGAAGAAAATTTAAACCTATCCAAAGATCTAATATTAAAAAAGCTTATAAAATTATTTATAATTCTAATCATAATACTAGCCAGGCATTAGAAAAAATTAAAAATGATTTAAGTCAAAAAGATGAAATACTAACTATTGTTAATTTTATAGATAAAAGTTCTAGAGGTATAATTTAAAAGATGATAAAACATTTTTTTTTATTTTTTTTTTTATGTTTACTCTTTCCAAATGAAAATATAGAAAAAAAAATATTTAATTACTCATTTAAAAATATAAATCCTAAGATTTCCAAATATAGCTTCACAGTTTTAAAATCAGATAATAAATTTACAAATTTTCAATTAAATTGGCTTCCTTCTGAAAATCTAATTATAAGTACAAATTACATAAATGATAATACGAGCAAAAATTCTAGTTTATCTGAAAATAATTTTTATTATGGCATTAACTTTACACTTTTATTAAAAGAAAATATGTATTCCGGTTTTGGTATCAATACAATAAAATTTGACAATACATATAATACTTTAAAATGGGTAGAATATTTTTTTGATAAAAAATTTAATTTTAAAAAAAGTATAAATTTTAATTTTGGACTATCTTATTTATATAGGGAGAATAATTCTTTTTTTAAAACAAATGTATATCTTAATAAAGAAATTTATTATAATTTCATAATAAGTTTTGGGTACGAAGGATCAATTTCATCATCCCATAATAAAATTTATATAGGAATTAATTATTTTTTATGAAAAAAATAGGTATACATGGTTCAACAGGTTCAATTGGAACACAGGCCCTCAAAATTATTAAAAATAGTAATTTTCAGGTATCTTATCTATCTGCTTATTCAAATTCAGAATTATTAATTAAGCAAGCTATAGAATTTAATCCTAAATCTGTATGTATAGTTGATCAAACTAAAGTTGATANAATTANNNAAAAATTAAATTNTATGAATATTGAAATTTTATCTGGAAATGATGGTCTTAAAGAATTATCATCTAGAGATGATATTGATTTAATGTTAAATGCTCTNGTTGGTTATTCAGGTATGATTCATACTTATTTAGCNGCAAAAAAAGGTATTGATATAGCATTAGCAAANAAAGAAAGNTTAGTGGTAGGTGGCAAAATTATTAAAGATCAAATAGCNAATTCTAATTCTAATTTATTTCCAGTTGATAGTGAGCATTCAGCAATTTGGCAATGCTTAGAAGGTGANAATATTGAGAATGTTAAAAAAATAATTTTAACAGGTTCAGGTGGGCCTTTTAGAACATTGGATAAATCAAAATTTAGCAATATAACAAAAGATAAGGCATTGAAACATCCTAATTGGTCAATGGGNTCAAAAATTACCATAGATTCTGCAACTATGATGAATAAAGGGTTAGAAGTTATTGAAGCNTATTGGTTATTTGATATTGAAATNGATAAAATTGAAATAGTTGTTCATCCACAATCAATTATTCATTCAATGGTTGAATTTATTGATAATTCTATTAAAGCTCAGCTTGGAAAACCTAGTATGACAATTCCAATACATTATGCTTTAAATTATCCAAAAAGATTTATTAACAATAATGAACAATTTGATTTTTATAAAAATTCAAATTTGACTTTTGAGAANCCNGATTTNGATAAGTTTANATGTATAAAATTAGCATNCCAAGCTCTAAAGTCAGGTGATTCTTATCCTGTNGTTTTAAATGTGGCAAATGATATGTGTGTAAATTACTTTTTAAATGATAAAATACGATTTATNGATATTCCTTTTTATATTGAAGANGCNTTAAATGCACATAAANCTATTAAAATNAATGAAATTGATTCTATNTTTAATATTATNGAACAAACAAAAAATTATATAACAGAAAAAGTAGGTATTTAAATATGTATACNTTTTTAGCATTTATTTCAATTTTTGGAGGNGTTGTATTTATACATGAATTAGGTCATTTTTTAGCAGCTAGATCAGTAGGTGTAAAAGTAGATCGTTTTTATGTAGGNTTTGANTTTTTTGGANTGGGTTTAAAATTATTTACTGATTCAAAAGGAACTCAATANGGATTAGGNCTATTTCCATTAGGAGGCTATTGNAAAATTCATGGTATGGTTGATGAAAGTCTTGATTTNCCTNANAATAACAGTTCNATTGATCACACNGCATTTGAAAGNAAAAATACAATAGAAAAATTATGGATATTATCTGCAGGTGTAATTATGAATTTTATTTTAGCAATTATTTTATCGTTTTTTATATTCTCAGTTTATGGAAAGCAGGACCAATTACCAATAGTACACAAAGTAGATATTAATGGACCTTCTTTTGGTATTTTATCTTCAAACTATAGNATAACAAGAATTAATAATAATTCAGTAGANNNTTGGTCAGATATNATTAGACATTTAAATTNATCAAANATAANTAATGCAACAAATCCANAAAATATAAAGCCAATAAATGTAGAATATCTTAATATAGNAAATAATCAAACTTCCAATGTTCAAATTTCACCTAACTTAGTTGAGATTGATTATTATTACCCAATATATAGTCAATTTAAAGATTTAGGTGCTATAGATTATGTAAAANATGATAAAAGAGTGATGGCTTTTATTGATATTGGTATTGAGCCTCTTCCTCAAGCATACTTATTGCCATTTATTCAAGAGGTTATTNTAGACTCTCCAGCAGAAAAGGCAGGAATCCCTTCAGGTTCTTATATTAATAAAATCAATAATATTGAAATTGAATCATGGGATGATATAATTAATACTTTATCAAANCAAACCCTAGAGTTCATGCTTGAATATGAATTTGATGGCGAAGTTAATCAAGTTATGGTTANACCTCAAGATGGNAAAATTGGTATTAAACCATCTATAAATAAAGTGAATATAATACCTGATAATATTATTTTTAAAAATATGAAATTATCAGAGTCAATTGGTGCAGCCTTTAANAAGCCAATNAGTGATCTTTCNTTACANCTTTGGGGTTTTGGACAAATTATCAATGGAAGTATGGGATTTGATGGNTTAGGTGGGCCAGTNAAAATCACTCAAGAAGCAGGTAAGGCAGCAAAATATGGTGNTCCATATTTTTTAGCTTTTATGGCTACAATTAGCACCATATTAGGTTTTATGAATATTTTACCTATACCAGGACTTGATGGAGGGCATGCATTGATGACAATTATTGAAGGTGTTTCAAGAAGAAAAATTCCTATTAATATTAAAATGGCAATACAATCCGTTGCAGTTATTTTTCTTTTAGGATTAACAGTTTTAATTTTATTGAATGATTTAAAAAATTTATTATAGNACTAAACTTTAAATTCAAATTGTAGTTTTCATAAGTTTATCATCTATCCATTGATTTTTTATATAATGCAATAATTAGTATTGCTAAAACTAGTCCCCCAATAATACCTTCAAATATCATTACACTTTTTCCTATTGGGCCAATAGGNACCATTTCTCCAAAACCAACNGTTGAATAGACTACAACACTAAAATAAAATAANTTTCCAATAGTGCTTAATAATGAAAAATCCTCACTAAAAAAACCTANAATTTTATTTTGATANCTAATNCCCTCAATACCATAAAGAAACATACATACTATTATTATTCCTAAGATNGTAAGCGCTATGTTTCCTAATTTTTCTCCGTATCCAGTTGNAATTTGAATTATTTTAGAACCTATTCTTGACCAAGAAAATTTATNAAGNTGTTTTCTTCTAGANACCATTTCCCTNATAAAAAATTCTCCAGTTTCAGTTCCTAAAGTTTGGGATTGCATGCTAATTTTAACAGACCTATAGATATCTTCAGCTTCTTTATATTTTTCTTTGGCAAGTTCAATATTACCATTATTATATGCTTGTTCAGCTTCTATCTCATTAATTACCTTGAAATCTTTACCCCAATTAATATTTTTTAATTTTGTATTTGATAAATTAGCACCTAATAAATTACAATTACGTAAATCTGCATTATTTAAGTTTGCATTCTCAAAGTCTGCTTTAAAAAGATTTGCACCATTTAAGTTAACACCATACATACTAGAATTTCTTAGATTAGCTCTTGATAAATTTGATTGTTTCATTTTTGCACCAACAAGATTAATTTTTTCAAGGTTAGCATGGTTTAAATGAAAATTTGATAAATCTTCTTTTTGTGAATTCAATTCTTCTAATTCAGTTATAGTATTATTATCAGGCTTATAATTTGGGTTTGTATATTTTTCTTTATTCATAGTTATCTTTTATCTTTTATTGAATTTAATAAAAAAATATAATATGCATTAAGATTTAATTCTATATCCTTTTGAAATTAAATAAGATGCAATTATTGAAAATAATATGCAAAAGAGTAGACATATCATTAAAGATAATTCAAATGAAAAGTTTTCATCTACTACATTTAACATAGCATATCGCAGACCATTTACCATCCAATAAACTGGATTAAACTTTGATATGAGACCCCATGGATGAGGTAACCAAGCTACAGACCAAAAAACTCCACCAAGCATTGTTAAAGGCATAAAAATAAAGGTCGTAAAAACTCCTATATGATCCCAACTTTTTGCAAAAACACCTACAATTACTCCAATAGAGCTAAATGTCCATGATACTAGAATAATATAAATAAATGTAGCAAGATAGCTATACACTTCAAATCCTGGAGCAATAAAATAACACATTATTATTATAGCAATTCCTGAAACAAACCCTCTAAGTATTCCCCCTGCAATATATGCAAATGCAATTTCAATACCACTTAATGGTGTTATTAAAACATCATCTAAAAAGTTTAAAAATTTTGCCTGCATCATACTTGAGGAAGAATTTTGATATGCATTATTTATTACAGCCATCATAATCAATCCCGGAATAATATAAAGGGTATAGTTTACATCTAAACCATTTGCATCTATTTTTTTCCCAAGTGCTTTTCCAAAAACTAATATATATAGTGCTGTTGATATTAATCCAGGCATTACAGTTTGCTTGTATAATGCTAAAAATCGTTCTGTTTCTCTTCTTACAAGAGTTAAAAAATTTCTATTTATCAGATGCATAATTACTTGTTAATTTTAAAAAGACTTGTTCTAATGTACTTTTTTTAATTTCAATATTATTTATGATTATATTTGAATTATTTAATTGTTCTACAACGTTAGGTAATGTTTTATTTGGAGCTTCCGTATCGACAATAATTTGGTTATTATTAATTTTGAAATTGAAGTTTTTAATTATATTATCTTTTTCAATATTTTCACAATCAATAACAATTTGAGTATTACCATTTTTACCAGTTAAATTTTTTGTTTTATCGTTTGTAATGATATTACCATTATCAATTATTGCAATTCTATCACACAATTGTTCTGCTTCTTCAATATAATGTGTTGTTAATAAAATAGTTTTACCTTCATTATTAATTTTTTTTAAAAAATCCCAAAGCATATACCTTAATTCAATATCAACTCCAGCAGTTGGTTCATCTAAAATTAATATTTCAGGATTATGTATTAATGCCTTTGCAATTTGAAGTCTTCTTTTCATGCCTCCAGAAAGTTCTCTACATGTATTATTTCTTTTTTCTGTTAAACCAAATTGTTCAAGCATAATTTCAGTTCGTTCTTTTGATTCATTGAAAGATAAACCATAATATCCAGCTTGAAATTCTAATACTTTTCTTATTGGAAAAAATACATCAAAATTTAATTCTTGAGGACTTAATCCTATTAATTTTCTAGCAATTCTATAATCACTTTTATTATCATGACCCATAATAGATATCGAACCAATATCATAGTTCACTAAGCCCGAAATTGCCCCTATTGTTGTTGTTTTTCCAGCACCATTTGGACCAAGCAGTCCATAAAAAGAGCCCTTTGGTATATCTAAATCAATTGATTTTAAAGCTTCAAATTTATTATCGTAGATTTTTTTTAAATTTTTTATTTCTATTGCATTTTTTATCATATTCGATCCAAAGTTATAACACATTCAATGTGATGTGTGTGAGGGAACATATCTATAGGCTGAACCATACCCATAATATAATTAGAATTTATAAATTCTCTCACATCTCTTGCTTGTGTTGTTGGATTACATGAAACATAAATTATTTTTTTAGGATTTATTTTTAAAACTTCCTTTAATGTTTTAGGATGCAAACCTGCCCTAGGTGGATCTAATATTAAAACATCACATGGATTTTGTTTAATAATTTCATTATAATTTTCTAACATTTTAGATAAATCACCGCAGTAAAACTCTGTATTTAAAACATTATTTTTTAATGCATTCTTCTTTGCATCTTTAATAGCTGATTCAACAATTTCAAAACCAAATACCTTTTTCGCATTTTTTGCTATAAAAATAGATATTGAACCTGTTCCACAGTAAAAATCATAAACTATTTCAGTACCAGTTAAATTGCATTGATTTTTAACATATTCATACATTTTAAGCGCCTGCGTAGAGTTTGTTTGAAAAAATGAATCTGCAGAAATTTCAAATTCTAATTCATTTAAATATTCACTAATAAATTTTTTGCCATAAAGTAATTTTTGTGGCATACCATATGCAGAATCAGATTTTTTAGTATTAATAGTGTTTATAATTGATTTAATATTATCAGAAAGTTCAATAAGCTTATTTACTATTGGCATTAATAATTCTATATTTTCATATGAAGTTACAATATTAATCATAACTTCATTTGAAAATCTTGGATGTTTTATTATTATATTTCTAATAAATCCTACGTGATTAATAATATCGTATGGAGATAATTTTTGTTTAATGGATTCTTTTTTTACTAAGTTTAAAATTTTATTGGAAAGTTTAGTTTGTATATCACAATAATCTAAATCAACAACTTTATCAAATCTTTTAGGAGGATGCAAGCCAAGTGCAAAATCTTTTGACTTTTCATTTTCAAGCCCTTTTTCATTACTAATTAACCATCGATTATTTGAAAAACTAAATTCCATTTTATTTCTATATTCATAAATTTGGTCACTTTTGAGAATTGGCTCAATTTGTTGAATTTTAATATTTCCTAAATGTATTAAAGATTCAATAATTTGATTTTCTTTTTGAGACAATTGTTCTTTGTAATCTAAATCTTGGGTTTTACAACCTCCACAATCATAAAAGTGAACACATTTCTCTTTTTTTTTAAAAGGTGATTCTTTTAATATTTCTAATGGGATGGCTTCTAAATAGCTCTTTTTTTTTCTAATTATTTTTGCTTTAATTAACTGACCAGGCAATACATTGTTTGTAAATATAACTAATCCATCACATTTAGAGATACCTTTACCGCCATAGGTTAAAGAATCTATTTTTATATTTAGTTCAGAACCTTTTTTAATTTTATTTATTATCATTAAATATTGAATTAACTTTGTTAAAAATTATGCTAAGATTTTCCTCTTTTTTTGATTCAATATAAACTCTAATTATTGGTTCTGTATTTGATTGCCTAATATGTATCCACGAATCTTTATTTATTGCTTTTATACCATCAATTTCATTAAAAGAATAATCTATAAATGTATTTTTTATTTTTTGTGAAATTAATTGTGCATCAATTTCTGGATTAATTTCAATTTTTTCTTTTAACATATAAAATTTTGGAATATTTCCAATAGCTTCACTCATTAACAAGTCATTGGTTGCTAAATGATTTAAAATAATTGCAGACGCAACAAAAGCATCTCGCCCTAAATGTGAATTTTTTAAAATTACACCACCATTTCCTTCTCCTCCAATAACAGAATTGTGCTTTTTCATTCCATTCA
Organism: bacterium TMED6; assembly: GCA_002167465.1. Taxonomy (GTDB): domain Bacteria; phylum Fidelibacterota; class Marinisomatia; order SCGC-AAA003-L08; family D37C17; genus TMED6. The sequence continues at coordinate 31,377 of NHBL01000039.1, read as the reverse complement.
CTACGTTTATCTCTCCAACTGAGGTTCTAATAACTTTAGTATTATATTGCATAGCTACCTCATCCACTGCTGAAGTTGTTGATAAATTAGTTATAATAGGATTTGTATCATTTGTTTTTTCTAAGTATTCTTTTATGCATAAAACCAAAGTATTTTCCTCTATAACAATTTTTCCTTTTTCATCAATCAAAGCTAGTCGATCTCCATCTGGATCTGTTATCAATGCTAAATTTGCAGAATTTTTCTTAACTATTTTTACTAATTCGTTAAGATTTGATGTTTTTGGTTCGGGGTCCCTTTTAAATAACCCATTAGGTGTGCTGTTAATATGAATTATCTCACAATTTAATTTTTTTAACAACTTTTTAAATCCAGTACAAGCAGCCCCATTAATTGTATCTAATACAATTTTAAATTTTTTATTTTTAATTTTATCTACATTTAAAAAATCAATATTTAGAACATTTTCTAAATGTAAATCTATTGATTCAATGAATGAACTAGAAGTTATATTTGAATTCTGATTTATTTTAAAATCATTCTTAATTAAAGCAGTTTTAAATAATTTAGCATTTTTATTTTTATCGATAAATGTACCATCACAATCAATAAATTTCATACCGTTCCATTCTTTTGGATTATGGCTTGCAGTAATTACTATAGATCCAGCTATATCAAAATTTTGTGTTATAAATTGTGCAGTTGGAGTTGGTATAATACCACAATCAATAACATTTCTTCCAATTTTGTTTAATTCTTGTTTGAGTCGTTCAGTAATTTCAAACCCAGAGATTCTTGAATCTCTTGCAATTAAGATTGGAAGAGATTTTGCTTCTTGGATTTGAGAAAAGGCAGCTGCGTGTGAGATAATATCTTCAATGAATAAGGATTTATTATATATTCCTCTAATTCCCGAGACACTTTTAATTAATTCCATTAAGAAAGATTATCTTAAAAGATACGTCTTTTTCTTTTTTTTGTTTTTGCTATTTTTTTTAATTCACTAGGTTTTAAATAGTAAGCCCTAGCCTTAACATCTCTAAGAATTCCAGCTTTCTCCCACTTTTTCTTAAATCTTCTTAAAGCTTTTTCAAACGGTTCACCATCTTTTACATTAATACTAACCATATAATTACTTACTCCTTAAATTTAACCTAAATACTGTCTTAATTTAGTACTTCTAGATTTGTGTCTTAATCTTCTTATTGCTTTTTCTTTTATCTGCCTAACTCTTTCTCTTGTTAGTCCAAATTCTTCACCAATTTCATTTAAAGTTAAAGCATATTCTCTATTAATGCCAAAATACATTTTTATAACTTCTTGTTCTCTTTCTTTTAACGTAGTTAAGGAAGCTTTGACTTCTTCTTCTAATGAAACAAGCTCTAATTCTCTATCGGGTTCTTCTGATTTACCATCTGCTATAACATCTAATAAGCAGTTACTATCTTCATCAGAAAAGGGTGTATCTAAAGAATGATGCCTTCTTGATATTCTTTGAGCTTCGTTAATTTCAGTTGATTTCATCTCTAACTGTTTACCTAATTCATCAGCTCTAGGAGCCCTTTCATAAATCTGCTCTAACCTTTCAGATGCTTTGTTAATTTTACTTATAGTACCAACTCTATTTAACGGCAATCTTACTATTCTTGAATGTTCAGCTAACGCTTGAAGTACTGACTGTCTAATCCACCATACAGCATAAGAAATAAATTTGAAACCTCGAGTTTCATCAAATCTTTCTGCAGCCTTAATTAAACCAAGATTGCCTTCATTGATTAAGTCAGTTAGAGGTAAGCCTTGGCCTTGATAATCTTTTGCAACACTAACTACAAACCTTAAATTTGCTTCAGTTAACTCTTTTAAAGCCCTCCTATTACCTTGTTTCACTTTTATTGCAAGTTCAACTTCTCTTTCAGGATCAAGAGGTTCATATTTACTAATTTCTTGTAAATACTTACTTAAGGATCTATTGGCATCACTTCCAATTTTTTCAATTTTTTTCTGTATTTTAGTTTTTTTAACTACTTTTTTCTTGACTATTTTTTTGTCAGAAGCAGTTTTTTCAACAGCCTTTTTAACTACTTTTTTCTTGACTATTTTTTTGTCAGAAGCAGTTTTTTCAACAGCCTTTTTAACTGCTTTTTTCTTGACTATTTTTTTGTCAGAAGCAGTTTTTTTGGTTTTTGCTTTTGATATATCTTTATCTTTTTTTGCTCTTGGCATGTTAAATCCTTATGAAATTGTTTGAAAATATAATTTATTTTTTATTTATTACCCAATGATATATTTCTTTCATGGCATTATTTTTAAATATTATATTTCGCATGCAGCCGCGATGGTGGAATTGGTAGACACGCTGGTCTTAGGAACCAGTGCTTTCGGGCGTGGGGGTTCGACTCCCTCTCGCGGCACATTCTTTTTAGCACAATTAGTCAAACATTTCATTTTGTTATTTCCATCACATTTATCTCAAAAATTGTTTTAAATCACAAAGAATANATNTNATTTATAATATATTGATTCAAAGTGATAAGGAGATTTAAAATGAANAANTCTATTGAAANAAGATTAAAAAAGTTAGAATACCTTAANGAGGTCTGTATTCATAGNCCTTCTTTAATGATNGATACTAAATGNGGNGTTGCTCGCTATAAATTTAANAANATTGGATATAGNGATGACAGACTTCTTATAGAATTTAAATTATTAATAGATTCTACTAANAATGATGTNACTAATATTTTACANAGTATTGGNAATAAATGTTATTTAACAGTNGATCAATTTCTTTATGCATTAAAATTTTATGCTTGCGCATAATTTAATTTTCATATAAATAANTTTTATATTACTTTTTANTACNATGGAACAGTTAAAAAGTATATNTCAACATTTGTTTGATTATNTAAATCAATACCCANTAGTTCACTTTATTGTATTAATAGCTTNTTCAGTTATTATAGCTAAAATTATAGATATTATTTTTATCTCATTTTTATCGAGATTAGNTCGACAAACTAAAAGTANAATTGANGATACTATAATTGATACTCTTCATAAACCTATNTATTATACTTTNCTATTTTTAGGTATTAGATTTTCAATTTCTGTTGAAAATTTAAANTTAAGTGATGAAATTGTATTTATAGCTACTGGAGCTTTAAAGTCTTTTGCAATACTAATATGGGCTAAAGCTCTNTTTAATACATTNTTATTAGTTTTTNAATGGTATTCGTCTAAAAANNACAACTCTNTTAANCAAAANTTATTACCACTTTTNGATAANATGGGTAAAATAATTATATTTTTAGGTACNGTATATTTTATAATGATTAGTTGGGGNGTTAANCCNGTTGGTTGGCTAGCTTCTGCAGGTGTTTTAGGGGTGGTNCTTGGNCTTGCAGCNAAAGANACATTAGCAAATTTATTTTCAGGNATATTTATTATGATGGATTCNCCATATAAAGAAGGAGATTATATTAATTTAGATACTGGAGAAAGAGGCTATGTTCTAAATGTTGGTATACGAAGTACNCGTATTATGACACGAGATGATATTGAAATAACTATTCCNAACTCTGTAATNGCAAATGCTAAAATTATAAATGAAAGTGGTGGNCCTCATGAAANNGAAAGAGTTCGTTTNTCTGTAGGTGTAGCATATGGATCAGATGTTGAATTAGTTAAAAATATTTTAGTTAATGCGGCGCAGTCGTCTGATTTAGTATCAAAAAAATTTGAACCGCGCGTAAGATTTAGAGAATTTGGGGAATCAAGTTTAAATTTTCAATTATTATTNTGGATTGATAAACCCGAATCNAGAGGCAGAACNCTNGATGCATTAAATACTACTATTTATGAAAAGTTTAATGAAAGTAANATAGAAATACCTTTTCCNCAACGAACAGTACATTTAAAAAAACATTAAAATATATATGGCTTTTGGAAAAAAAGAATGGTTTANGATTGATCATNAACCNACTTATCTNGCTCATGGTAGTTTTGGTGGATGCCTCAGTNTTGCATATGAAGATAGATTAAGTTGGTATGAAAAATTAGAAAAGAACCCCCATAATTTTTTAGTAAATGAATTATTTGANGAATTGAAAGAATCTAGAAAAGNATTGGCTAATTATTTAAATTGTAATTTTAATAATTTAGTATATTTCCCAAANCCTTCTACTGCACTCAACACTGTTATTCGAAGTTTAGATTTAAATGAAAATGATGAAGTCTTAACTTCAAATCATGAATATGGAGCTCTTGATAAAACATGGAATTTCTATTCTGAAAAAAGNGGCTTTAAATATAAAAAAGTAAAAATTGGNNTACCATATGATGANGAAGATTTTTTTATCGAATCATTTAAAAAATCAATCACAAAAAAAACTAAANTTATATTTTTAAGTCATATAACATCATCAACNGCATTAATTTTTCCTGTTGAAAAAATNTGCAAAATAGCAAAAGANAATAATATTCTNATTATAATAGATGGTGCTCATGCTCCAGCNCAAACAANNTTNGACTTAAAAAAATTAGATGCAGATATTTACGTAGGAGCNTGTCACAAATGGATGTGCGCTCCNAAAGGNGTATCATTTTTATATGCAAAAGAATCATTAAAAGATTCTATTGAACCTTTAGTTGTAAGTTGGGGGTGGAGAGATGAAATGCTTAATGAAAAATCAAANTATATCAACAANCATCAATGGCAAGGAACAAATGATTTAAGTGCTTACCTAACAATNCCAAAGGTTATTAGGTTTTTAAATCAAAATAAATGGAATNATATNTCTNATGAATGCCNNAATTTGATTTTATATGTTAAAAATCGATTTAAAATTGATAAATCTTTATGTNNACCAACCTCAAATAATGATAAACATTTAGGNCAAATGTTATCTTTTCAANTAAATCAAAACAGTAAATTTTCNACTATAGTTAAACAAGATCAAAGTAAAATAGTTCAATTACAAAAAACCATTTACAAANAAAGTAATATACATATACCTATAATTTACTGGAATGGTTCAGTATTTATGAGAGTTTCTATTCAAGCATACAACANTGAAAGTGATATNAATAAAATGTTTGATATGCTAGNATATTTTAATCTACTTTAATTGCTATATATCTAGAATAAGTTTGTGAGAAATTTTTNCTTTGATTTACAGTNGTTATACCCACCAAAACTATATCTCCTGATANAATATTTGCAACAGCATCAAAATAATCTTCTATATTATCAATTATTTTATCATCAATTTGAGTAATAAGATCACCCTCTTTTATATCTTCNTTTGANGCNGANGATTCTTTTTTTANTTNAGNAATTTTTATATTACCATTTTTATCAGGCTGTACTTTTAAGCCTAATAAATCAAAATCTGCTTTTTCTGCTTCATAACTTCCATATAAAATCTCATCAGTTGGCCTATCTGTAAGAATGACTATTTTATTAATAGATTCACCTTTTCTAATAATTGTTAAANTAATTTCTGTTCCAGGNTATTTATGAAAAATTATATTCCTCAAATCAGATGTTCCATTAACTTTTTCTCCATCTATTTTTGTAATAACGTCCTGTTTTTTAAGTCCGGCAATTTCAGCTGGACTATTTTTAAGTATTTGTGTAACCATAACCCCTTTNGTATCGTTTAAATTTAATTTTAGGGANAAATTTTCTGATATTTCTTGAAATGAAATTCCAAGCCAAGCACCTTTAACNTCACCTAAACTAATTAAATCTTCAATAATTCTTTTTGTTTGATTAATAGGTATTGCAAATCCAACACCTGCATTTGTTCTAGACCAACCATCAGTAGCAATTGCATTATTTATACCTATAAGTTCGGCATCTAAATTAAATAAACCCCCACCTGAATTGCCTGGATTAATTGCTGCATCATGCTGAATNAAATCTTCAAAATTTCTAGTNGAAATAACATCACTTCGNCCAGTTGCACTTATAATTCCNGCAGTNACAGTATGNTTTAGATTAATACCAAAAGGACTNCCTATNGCAATNACCCACTCNCCNGGTTTAAGTTCATCTGAGTTTCCCATGNNNGCTTGACTTAAATTTTNTGCATCAATCTTTAATACAGCTAAATCTGTNTGTTCATGAGTTCCNANAATTTCTGCATCAAACTCCCTGTCNTCATATANAACTATCTTAATAGACTCNGCNCTTTCAACAACNTGATTATTAGTTACAATATAACCATTTATTGCATCAATAATAACTCCAGANCCTAAAGANCTCCCTCTTTCTTCAAATTGTGGAAACATATCTTCAAACTCTTTTGGAACACCAAAGCCAAAACCNCCAAACATATTATTTTCTTTAACNGTTTCTGAAATAATAGANACAATTGTAGGGTTACCAGTTGATGCNACATCTATAAATTTTTTATTGAAATCATTTTTTGANGGNNCCCCTAAAATTTGCGAACAAATNAGTAATAAGANNNAAATNAAATNTTTTGNCATGATANTCCTTTAAAATTAATTATAAATTNANNTNCNTAAATTAAANCATTTATTGTATAATAATTTCATAAAAAAGTTCCNTAAAAATAAAATAANATCAANTTTTATAATTTTATTGTTGTCAGNATAATGTTTGATTGNTTACCTTTANNGACATTATANAATATTTTTTTNTATAATTAAANTCTATTAAGTGTGCGTAATTAAATNAAAATAAAAAATATTTTGAATACTAAAATTAAACTATTCTTTNTACTAANNATATCTNNNATTTGGGTNTCTTGTGAAGACCCNAANAATGATTCTGGTGATANNAATNTTNCNCCNGANCCNCANGATAGTAGTACNATTGGNCAANANCTTNNAGGNNCNACTGATCCAATTGCTTCAGTTTTTTTTGATTTATCAAATGAAAGCTTAAACTANACTTATGATTATTATTCTGTTTCAGGNATAGGATATTCAAATACAATAGATTTACCATGTAGTATACGAGAAACTGATGTTATTAATNTTTATACATTTCCTGAATATTTNATTGAAGCCCAAAACTGTCAGTATGAAAATTGTGGATGGTGTAGTGGTAGNGGATTAGATACANATATTAATCAANNTGAATGTGAAGCATCAGGCGGNAGCTGGATTGAAAGTCCNAANGAATTAGATAATGCAAGTAATTATGTTTCAACTTCACTTCTTGATGAGACTTATGGTGGACTTTGTAGTTGTTGGTGTGTAGATAATGATGGAGATATGGTAGANTGTGGAAGTCAAAATGCTATTTCNCAAGTTTANANTCAAGGNGTNCCTACNCAAGAAGGTGGACAATGTCAAAATAATGAGNATACAACTGAATTTGATTGNTCTGGAAATGGTTGGGTTTGGTTTGAAGNTTCAATNGANTGNTCNTTAATGGATGCAAATCAAGATTGTGTGATGGAAGATGCTCAAGATACAGATATTATAAACGAAGAGTCTGCAGAATTTTCAATTTCATATACAAATTTAGAAAAATTAGTTTGGGACATTGAGGCTGGCAGATATAAGCCACAAGTATCTTCAGAAATAACAGAAGAAGTTACCTTAACTGACCAAACAGATTTATATGATATATCAAGATATTGGACAATTATTAATGAATGGGAAGATCTTGATGGTAAAATTTATATTGATCACTCACAATGGAACGATACAACAATAATTTACGAAGAGCAAGTAGTTGAATGTGCAAGTTTAGATGAATTAAATTGCACTGATGCTGGTGCAGCCAAGGGGTGTGTTTGGAATGGCTTAAGTTGCGATGTACAGATATGTAATTCAATAAATGAAGAAGTTAATTGTATTGGAAATTGTTCATGGAGTGAAAATGCTTGTTTTGATGAAGAATACCCTGTTCCAGTTGATGTTATCATTGATCAAACATTTCAATACACTTCATCAATTTTAAATTCTGACTCCTTAATGTTTAGAATTAATTCGGATTGTAATAATGATGGCACTTGGACTGTTGCTGAAACTTATGAGGATATAGGAACCGATGGTTGTCCAGATCAGTTTGAAGATGGTAATGGTGGATGTGTGTGTGATTATCCAGACGCCTGTTCAGATGATGATATTCAAACAGAGGATGATCCTAACATTGATAATTGGCAAGTAGGCACATCTAAAGATATTTATACTGAAAATAATCAGCAATATGACTGTGTTTCTCCATATTGCAATATAGAGATTAGTCTAGATTCATACAGAGGGGAACCTTTTACAGACAGACCTGACAATCTTCCTTCAGCTGAAATTTATTGGGACATACCTATTGGCGATACTGAAGAAGGTAACGGTCAGTGGCAAGGTCAAGAATTAGAACCATGGCAAGATTTGAATTGTAATTTAATTTATGATGATTCTGCTGATGCAACTGGTAATGGACTTTGGGATGACAATGAAATATATCAAGATTTAAATGGTAGTGGGTCATGGGATGTTGATGAGCCATTATTTAGACTATCAGACACTCCAAATCAAATTATTGTTAATTATGATACTAATAGTGATGGGATAGTAAATGAACTAGATGATACAGCTCAAGTGATTACAGAAATAGATCCTGATGAGGTAAATTCTGCTATGGTTTATATAAATGGTGGGTTCATTTCATATGTAGATATAATTAAAGAAGAGTCTTTTGAAGAATACAAGTACTATAATTATACCCCTATTGAAGAAATTGTAACAGTATTTTCAAATGAAATTATAGAAGATGTACCAGCTCCATTGGTAAGTGATGAATACAGTATCGCTAAAACATATTGGGAAACCCTTCCAGATGGTACTGATGTTGACGGCAACGGAACCCCTGATAGGTATTATGATTATGATTATCATCTATTTAAGTACGATGAAGGTTCAAATCAAAATCTTTTAAAACTAGTTCATCCTGATTATTACTATAATCCTGGCTTTTTTGAAAGTCCTGATGAGATTGAAGAAGGTTTTTTTGAAACCTCAGATTTAATCGAAGATATTATGATATATGTCAATGGTAATAACTTAAGAGACGGTGAAAACGTTGTAACCTTTACAGTAGACTCTGTTGATGTCAATGGTGATGGGACACATAATCATGTTTATGATATAACTAAAGAATTTATAGTTTCATATGAAGAAGTAAGTGTTCCTTTAAGACAGTTATTAGGAACTTTATCAGATGACGTTAATGGCGGTTGTACTGAGGGTCAAATTATTACATGTGCAGCAGATGGAAAAATATCATGCCCAGACGCAGGAAGTGATGAGTGGTCTGAAAATGATTGCGGTGAATATATAAAAGAAATAGAACAATGTTCGTCTGATTCAACTTTGACTGCATATAAAGTTATCAGGACAAAAAATTCAATCATGCATGGATCAGGTGTAGAATACGGAGAGCGTAATACAGTTTGGTTAGCTGAAGGTTTGGGTATAATTAAAGATAAATTAGAAATTAGATGGACAGGTCAAAATGGTGATATGGATAATTGGACTGAATATTCAAGATTAGAATTAAAATCTATTGAGAATTCTCAAAGTGGATTTAATTTAGGGAGATTATTCAACAGTGGTAAAGTTATTGAACTTAATAATTTTGAAAATGAAGAAGGTTTTAATAATGACCCTTATATCCCACAGCCAACAGCAATTATTCAAAGGGTGAGACATGCTAATGATTAAAAAAAATATTTATATATTATTTGTATTATTTAGTTTTATAATTGCAGGAACTGATGGAACTATTAGAGGNAGAGTTACTTCTGGNACAGATGGTCAACCCTTACCTGGAGTTCAAGTTTTTATTGGTGATATAGGGCTAGGTTCAGTATCCGACTTAGATGGTAATTTTTTAATTTTAAATGTTCCTGTAGGGGAGCATGAAGTTACTGTCGCTATGATAGGATATAAAACTATTAAAAGTTCAATTTCTGTTACAATGGATAAAACTACATGGTATAACCCTTCAATGGATATTGCTGCTCTTGAAGGAGAGACAGTTTATGTTAGTGGTGAAAGAGATTTGGTTGAAAAAGGAAAAACGTCCAAAAAAGTAACTGTAAGCAAGGAAGCTATTGAAGCTCTTCCAATTAAAGATGTCTCAGAGCTATACTCACTTCAGGCGGGTGTAGTTAAAATTGATGCTGGTGTTAGAGGTGGTGTGCCAGATAATGAAGAAAAAGGATTAGAAGAAGTTCATGTAAGAGGTGGAAGAAGTGGTGAAATTGCTTACATGATTGATGGTCTTTATATCAGAAACCCTATTTTTGGAGGTATAGGAAGCGGAACTAGGTTAAATCTATTTGCAATTAAAGAATTTGATTGGCAGCCTGGGGGTTTTAATGCAGAATATGGAGATGCAATGTCGGCAGTCTCAAATATGCATACTATGGCTGGTGGAAAAAAATATCAGTTTAAATATAAGTGGGAAACTAGCTTAGTGGGCGCAACTTTATTTGATAATAAATATGATGACCTAAGAGGATTTAACGATAATAATTTTGGTTTTGGAGGCCCTGTCCCTTTCACTAAAAATAAATTAAGATTTTGGGTCTCATCTCAAATGACTGACAATGAAAATTATAGAGTTTATGATTTTGATAATAATACATACATAGCAGATGATCCAGGAAATAATAATAATCGTGAAAATTTAGTTGCTCCATGGGATACTAAGGCAGGTATGCAAGGGTTTGGTTTCCAAAAAACCCATGATATTTTTTCTAAATTATCATATAGATTAGGTAAATCGATTAGATTAAATGCGTCTTACTGGACAGTGTCTAACCATAGGAAAATATTTGATCGAAGATATATGTATTGGAATGAGGGTCAAAATGAGTTATTTAGAGATACTGATAGAGCTACTTTAGAAATTAATCATACAGTTACGCCTAAACTTTTTTATACTTTAAGATATTCAAAATTTAATCAAGCATCATTTCAAGGGGTTAGGTGGCAAGATAGTGATTCAGATGGTTATCCAGACTGGTATGAATGGAATCATGCAGCTGGTGGAAGAGATTTTTCAGACCCTTACAACGCAGATGTAATNCCNTACACGGATGCNAATGGTATTGCTCAATANACAAATAAAGATGGATTGGGTCCGAATAATTGGACNAGTGGATGGTATGTAGGNGCTGACCCTGGAACATATAATTGGGAGGTTGCTGAACCATGGGACGATTTAAATGGNAANGGAGTTTTTGATCAATCTGAGTATGAAGCCTTTATGAANTGTAATGGATGNGATGTTGACAATGATGGAGAATGGGACGGTCCAGTACANATAGAAAAAGCTGTTGAGCGTGATGGAAGTTATTGGCTATTACCAGAGATGTATGTTGATTATGAAGATTTTNAAGATGAATATTATTATTTTAGGGAATACGATCAAGANCCTTACAATTCATATTANGATGAAAACAGTAACGGGTATTTCCAATATTTAGATTCTTTATACTTTTTNCCATCTACAGGCGAATGGAGTGAAGGTTTTATTTTTGGTGGTTCAGATAGATTTTANGGAACATCGAATGCTTTAACNGAAGAGGTTAGATTAGATTTNACATCNCAATTTACAAATGAATGGCGTGCAAGNTTTGGTTTTGATATCAANTCTCACAAATTAGATTTTTANGAAGTTGAAAACCCATGGGATGATGCTGGNGCTTTTACTCAAAGATTTGCTGAACAATGGGATGATTTTGGNATTGANGGCATACCATTTACAGANGATCAGNAAGATGANTATCAGCCTGATGCTGGAGAAGGAAACGGNACTTGGGATAAGGGAGAAGATTTCACAGATTTTAATGATAANAATCAGTGGGANAACTTTGTAGAACCTTTTGAAATTTCAGGATATTGGCAAAATACATTTGAAGTTCCTTGGATGGTAATAAATGCAGGTGTTAGGGTTGATTTTGTTAATTATAATACTCAAGTATGGGCAAATCCTGAGCTTGGTTTTTCACCAAACCAACCCTGGTTTTATTTAGATTGGGGAATAGATGGTATTGAATGGGTAGATTTAGGTGATGGTACAGAAGGTAATGACGGCGCTCCAGATGGCGATTGGTTTCAAGACTTAAATAATAATGACATTCAGGATGAAGGTGAAGATTTTGATTGGTATACGAATGAAGATGGTGTGATTATATTTGAGGTAGCTCCTGATGAAGGTGAAAATGATGGCGAATATAATTCTGGTGGTAATGGACAATATGACGGCTTTAATAGCATTTGTACTTTATGTGGAAACGAAGAGTATGAAGATTTAAATGATAATGGTCAATATGATCAAGGTGAACCTTTTGTAGATGAAGGTGAGCCTGCAGGCTTATTAACTCAGGCATTGAGTGCAACTGATAAAAGAGTAATTTTTAAACCATCAGAATGGTTATACGAAGTTAGCCCTAGAGTTGGTTTTAGTCATGTTATAACTGATAAGGCAACCTTTACTTTTAACTATGGTGTATATCATCAAACGCCAGTTTATCAAAACATTTATTTAAACACTAATAGACAAGAAAATCCTGAAGAAGTATTTGAAGAGTCGGCTGGTTATTTAGGTAATGCCACAATGACAGCTTCAAGAACTCAATCGTATGAGTTTGCTTTTAATGTTCAGGTTGGAAATAATTGGGCATATACAATTGGTGCCTGGGTTAAAGATATGGATAGATTAGTAACAGCAAAAACTTTCCGCTCAGGTGTTTACGAATATCAAGTAGCTGATAACGGTGAATTCGGTAGAGCTGTAGGTATAGATCTAACTTTAGAAAATAGAGGAATGGCTGTAAATAGTGTTATACAGTATACTTATTCTACAGCTAAAGCTAATGGAGATTACGATGAATCAGCATTTGGTAATGCCTTTGTTGATGCACCAGCACAAGAGTATCTTATGCCTTTTGATAGAACTCATGATTTGACAGCAACCTTTTACACGCGATTACCATGGGGTGTAAATGCAGGATTAACTTGCTTTTACCAATCAGGTATTCCTTATACACCATATATATTTAACGCTGGTGGAGATAAGCCAATTGAAGATGTGGTAAATAAAAATAGTACAAGAACTGATGCTTTTAAACGAGTAGATTTATCATTTTCTAAATATATGGCATTTAAAAATACAAAAGTAACTGTTGGATTAAATGTATATAACCTCTTAAATATTGTTAATGTTAACGATATTTANCCNTTAACTGGAAGGGCAGATGATCCTGGGTCATATTATTATGATACTGAGAGAGATCTACCTATTAATGGTGGTGAAATATCTAATGGTTATTACGATAGACCTTGGATGTATTCTTCCCCAAGAGAAATAAATTTCTTTGCAAGATTTGATTTTAATTAAAGAAGGAACAAGATTTGAATTTAAATAAATATATATATGCTGCATGTTTTTTTGTGTCTATAATCTTTTCAGCAGCCCCAGACAATCAAGATGGGGTAGGAGAAAATTTTAGTGCTGGACATAATGGATTATCTAGAATAGGTGATTATGGATATCCTAATAATCCAATGAATGATCGAGCTAAAGGTTTTTCAATACAAGGTAAAGCAAGAAGTGCTTTATTGAATTATGGTGCATATATTGATTGGGATTACAATCCTTCTGGTGGTTGGGGAAATTATGCCTACTTACCTAGTGTTGCTTTCATGGCAGGTGTTCCAGGTTACGTTTCATCCTCTAATTACACTTGGGAATATTGTAATAATACTAATACTGTATGTGAAGATTTGCCTGATGGGATATCGGTATGGTATTCTTCAGATGCATATGATGCTTGGAGCGAAAGTCTAAATGGTTTAGGTCAACCTAGTAGATTTTCAGGAATTGTTTATAATCTTGCAAATGATAGCGGGACATTATCATTAAAAAGAAATGAGATATCTGATTTAGGTACATTAAGGTCAGAATGTAGCGAAGCATCAGGTAATAATCAAAATGAATGTGAGTCAAATGGTGGAGAATGGGTATATACAGAAGAAGTTCTTGAGCATGGCTATGCATTGGAATCTAATATTGAATGGACAATTGATACAGGGGATCAGGAAGCAATTTTCATTTATATGATTGAGGATGAAGTTGACCCAAATAATCGTGAANCTAAAATTGGNTTAGTTTATCCATGGGCTTATAGACCTAAATTAGANGCAAGATTTGATGAGTATGATCGTTATGATTATGGGATAGATGACGAAGAGTGGACTGAAGATGATTATTANATGTATTATGGTGCNAANACAGCGGAATCTTGGATGTCAAGATGGAGTCCAAAAACAAATACAGATTGGCATGCNGCAACAAANTCTTCAATAAATACTCATAGTACACAATTTAGTGCAGGAGATTTATTTGGNAATACATTATATACTGGTGATGGCGACACTTATCCATTATTAGCTCATAGTAATTATCCAACGACTTGGCCTATAGCATTAAATGCAGAAACATTAGAGGATGAACCTTTTTGGCCGGGTTGGTATGGTGATGAATATTATGGTGACGATCCAGATTTATGGATTGATGCAGGTATAGATGCTGCACTATGTGGCTCAAACCCTTCTAGAACTAATCCCGAATGTTGGAAGGAGCTGGCAGGGAGATTTATTTCTGATTCAGATATTTATATGGAGTTCGATGATAGATGGGCACATAGAGCGAATATGATTAATTCCGACAATGAGTACGAGCAAACTGGTTATCCATTAGGATTAACAGTCATGTCTATGGCACATTCATATGGTGTATCATATGCAGAAGATATTATGTTTGTAACCGTTAAGGTACGAAATGAAAGTGGAGATTATGACTATGCTTTCAAACGAAATAAGTTTGGCCAAAAAGAATATTTATTAGATTATAATGATGATTTTATTAGTGGTGACGGTTTAGTTATGCCTGATGGAACAAAATTAAATGGTGGTAGAGGTTTTGATTATGAAGCAATGGCTCTTGGATTCTATATGGATGCTGATGTGTTGATGGGCAATCTTGAAGGGTATAATTCTGCATTACATACTAATGCTGATGATTTTATGGAATATTACGACTGTGCAAATCCAGATATTGTTGCATCTGAAGAGTGGGCTCCATATACAGATGGGTGTCCTGTTGTTGATGGTGATACATTAAGAATTAGTATGGCAATGATTTATGATTATGATGGTGAGAGTGGTGGTGTTGAAGGATTTGGATATGAATCCCAAGCAGGAAATTCTGGTGGTTTAGGAATAGTAGCTACTCAACTTTTAGATTCACCATACGCAACAAAACCTGTTGATTTAAATCAAGACGGTTTTGATGATATATTTCCTGGAGAAAAATTAAAAATGACTGATTGGCATTGGTTTGATTGGTATAATAGACCAGGAGTGGTAGCTAGAGAGGGAAATAATAATTGCTGCGCAGGAGATCCTGGAAAACCTATGGCACAAAATAAAGAAGAAATTCAATACAAAATACTTTCTGGAGATAGTTCAGATTTAACAGACAATGAAAATTTATGGTATTTCCATACAGCAAATCCTGATACAGATTCTGATAGTGAGCTTAACCCGCATTTTGATTCTTTAGAAGGATTAAAAGAGACTACATTTTTCAACCAGGGCGAAGAAGGATTGGACTGTGTATTGATTATGAGTTGTGCTCCTTTTGATTTAGAAGTTGGAGAAGAAGTTGATTTTTCATTTTGTATTATATATGGTGAAGATAGATCTGATCTTTTAAAGAATGCAGAATTTGCACAAATTATGTACAATGCACATTATCAGGGCTATACTGCACCTAGAAAACCTAAAGTGGCAGTAACTTCTGATCATAATTTAGTGAAAATTCATTGGACAGATTCTCCGCAAACTTCAAAAGATGTTATTACGAGTTATACAGACTTTGAAGGGTTTAAAATTTATAAAAGTAATGATGGTGGCGAAACATGGGGTAATGAGATTGATAAGATTTATGATGGAGATAATGTTTTTGTTGGATGGCAACCATATGAACAATTTGATCTAAGTGCAGCCCAAGATGAAGCTTTTTGTGTATTAGGTTTTGAAGATAATTGTTATGTTGATGGCGTCATTAATGAAACTGTATCTGATGAAATTTCATGTAATAATGAAGGTGGATCATGGCTTAACTTTAATGATTTAAACCTAGATGGATTCTGGAATCCGGGTGAAAATTATACTTGTAAAGATGGTATTGAGAGAGGTATATCTGTTTCTGGTGAAGATCCTAAAGCACCTTGGTTTAGCTTAGGTTCAGATACGGGTTTAGATGATATTATTCCTTGCGAATGCGCTTGTACTGGCTGTGATAATTGTTCCGCAGAATTTTTAAGTCAAATATCAAGTCAAGATTGTATAGATTCAGGTTGGGAATGGGATTGTGTATGTGATTATTATACAGATTTAGATGGAACAACATACCAGTATACTTATATTGATAGTATGGTTACAGATGGATTTGAATATACATACTCAATAACATCTTACGATACAGGCGTTATGTCTGATGAATATATTATATCAATAGATAATGGACAAGTAACTATTGATACATTATCTGTTCCTGATCCAAATGGATGGGGGGCTATTAATTCTTTCCAATATTTAGAAAACTCTAAGGGTACAACAGAGTATGATGATAATTTTGTTAAAGTTATACCAGGTTATAATGCGCAAAGCAATTGGAATAATGTATATGTTAGTCCAAACCCATTTATTGTTAGTTCTAGTTACGAAACAGATGAAGTTTCTTTACAATTAACATTTAATGGCTTAACTGACCAGTGTAAAATAAAAATTTATACAGTTACTGGCGAATTAGTTAATGAGATTAGGCATAATGGTGACGGACCAGAATTTTGGAACTTACGTAATAAAAATAATCAAGAAGTTGCTGCAGGATTATATTTATACACAATAGAAGATTTAACATCAAACAATAATGAACCATATATTGGTAAATTTGTTGTTATTAGATAAATAAGAATAGGATAATACTATGATAACTAGAAAAATACTATTTACATTTTTGTTTTTAACACTTGCATTTTCAGGTGCAAAGGTCGGTACTTCAATTTTTAGATGGGCAGAAATTGAAACAGGAACTCGTGCTATAGGTATGGCAGGATCTCAAGTAGCGTCTGGAAATGATATATCGGCGCTCCCTTATAATCCAGCTAGTATATGTTTTATCAACAAAAATGAAATTTTTAGTTCTTCATCAAGCTATCTAGCGGGAACCAAACATTATACAATGGCTTATGGTACAAAAGTAACATCTTCAGATTTTGTGGGAGTTCATTTATTTATATTTGATTCAGGAGATATGCCTGAAGCGGTTGCAATTGAAGGGCAAGAAAGTTTAACTGGTAAAATGTTTAAGTTTCAGGGTTTAGCAGCAAGGCTTTCATATGGAAGGCAAATGACTGACAGATTAAATCTTGGAGCTACTTTTAAAGTATTAAATGAATCTGTTACTTCAGCGGATTTAAGTATGACAGGTATAGGTTTCGACATAGGNTCTAATTTTGATACTGGTATATATGGAATGGTTTTAGGGATGTGTATAAGTAACTTTGGGCCAGAAGCTAGATATATGGGTGATGGACTTGATGTTCCTGCATCTGATGAAGGCGGATCACAAGATGAGCAGAGAAAAACAGAATCACATCCAATGCCTTTAACTTTCAGAGTTGGACTTGAAAATAAAATTCTAGAAAGNGATNTTCATAATTTAACTGTCTCAGTTGANGCNATTAANCCTCTTGATTATGATTTATATGGNACAATGGGNGCTGAATATTCTTTTAACAATTTAGCGTTTGCNAGATTAGGTATACATCTTGGACATGATACGGCTGGAATAAGTTTTGGTGGAGGAGTTGATTACCAAAANTTTACAATAGATTTTGCAGTTTCTTCATATGATATTTTAGAAACTCATACACAATTTGGTTTAGGTTATAAGTTTTAATTATGATGACATTAGTATATAAAAAAATAATGAAGTCAATAATACTTGTNTCCCTAAGTATTAACCTTTTATTTTCAATTGANTTAACAGCNCCTAGTATTCCGGAGCTTAAAGCAATTGCTTGGGATGGNTATATAATTTTAACTTGGGATAAANTNGCTGAAGANTCAATAGATGCTAAAACAGGTTATGCAGATTTTGAAGGATACAGACTTTACAAAAGTACNGANGGAGGTTTGACCTGGGGGCAAGCTATACCACTTAATGGNCANCTTGCTGGATATCAACCNCTTTTTCAAACAGACTTAACTGAAGCTCAAGATACTACAAGATGTGTTTATTCAAATAATTACTCAAATTGTACNGAAGAGNGAGACGTTGAAATATCTGGNCCAGANCCAGTGGCTCCTCATTTCAATNTAGGTAATAATTCATTCTTAGAACANTCNTATGTAGATTANGATGTTATTAATGGTGTCGANTATACTTATGCAGTTACAGCATATGATATGGGACTTAGAATTGGTAATACTGAATATATTAATTGTACATATACTGANCCAGAAGATGGTCAACCATACAATCAATTTGAATGTGANGCTTTGTTAAATCAAAATACAGANGATCCATATTGTGTTTATGATNCAAGTGCTGAAAATGTTTGTGATTGGATTACACCACCTGAAAATGGNAGTGAATCTATTATAGANACNTCTTGGAAGCGTACAGGTAATCCTGCAAAATATACATGTCCAGANGGATGGATGTGNCCTAGNTTTGAGAGNCCAAAAGCATCAGAATCTTTTACAGATTACAATGCAAATGGNNTAAGNGATGTGATTGAAGATTTTATTGATNCTAATGATAANAATCTTTATGATGNNGCTGAANAGTTTNNAGACANAAATAATAATAATATNTGGGATNANGGNATTTGTCAAAGTACTAATTTTGANAATCAAACTGAATGTGAATCAAATGGTTTNATTTGGNTNAATCAAGAAGATTATATTGATTCAAATGAGAATGGACAATACGANNCTGCNGAGTCATTTACAGATTTAAACGGGAATAATATTTGGGATTCAATAAATGAACCATTTATCGATTGCGGTTNTATAAANTGTGTTATTGTTGAAGGTGAATATATTTGNGAGTTTGATGANCAGTGGGGTGAAGCTTGGATTGATGAAGTAGAGCANCAATATTGGGTTTGTGATGGAGATTTATTNTGGAATGAATTAGCAGGTAATGGNATNTGGGATNNAAATAGAGATTTTANAAAAAATATGGTTACNATTGTNCCNTCNGTTAANGCNATTGATGTTACATTNCCNTCAGGTGAGACNCTTAATGACTTCTTTGTTCCTGACTCGTCAAATATAGGAACTGCTGGACCTGGTGAAGAAGTTTTTTTAAAGTTAGTTGATGAATCAGATTTAGAACCATATGTTGTTAAAATGGAAATACAAGCTGAAGGTGATGAAGATGATTTTGAAGGATTTAAATCAAGAAATCCATTTTTATATGTATGGAGAGTTGATAGTATGGGAAGTCAAAATTTAGTGCCTGGGTTTTATGCTACATATACATCTTCAAATTTAACAGAAGAGGAATTAAATAATTATTTAGATATGCCCGGAGCAACTTACTCTGATGATAATTCTAGCGTTTTTGTTCCTACTTATGAAATTGACCCTCATCCAATTATGTTTTCTGATGAATTAGGCGCAGAATCAAATTTTACTCAATGGTTTAGTGGTATTCAGCTTAGATTTGATAATTACTGGTTTGAATTACCTCAAACAAATAGTTTTGCTGGTATATCAGATATTAAGTTTATGAATGATAACGGCACAGATGATGAAAATGATGATACGGATATTATTGATAGTATTATAGCTAATGGTGGTTCTGATATTGCTGATGATGGTGATAATACTTTACTTTTACCATGGATGATGGGATATTTTGACACACCAGGTCAATGGTGGAATAATTCTGGTGGCGATATTTCTCTTTCTTATTGGGGTGGAAGTTTTGATTCCAGACCAATGTTCGACTACAAGATTGAATTTAGCACTACTGCACATCCTGATACAGCTTATAGAGTATTCCCATCAAGTAGTGAAGATTTTTGTATTGATGTTTCTTTAACCAATGAAAATTGGGATGGAAACAAAGATGAAGTATCTTTACTCCCTTTAAAAGTTACAAATTTAGCTACAGGAAGACAAGTTAGGTCTTGGCATAATGATAAAGGGATATACACTGCTGAAGGAGCTCCAAGTTCAGATGATCCAGGTTATGGAGATTGTACATGGAATCCAAATGAAACACTTTCATTTACTCATGACAGTCTAGCATTTTCNGATGATTTAGAGGANATTGATGATGAAAAAAGTTTTGAGCTTGTTGTTAATTATACCTTGCAAGCCATGAGAATTAAATACGGNGCNGATTATTTTTCTGGATTTGAAGAATGGTCTAATAANATTGATACTGANTATTCAATTACAACTATTGTTGAGTATGCTGAAACTTTATGGGANGCAACTGAGCANATAAATCAATTCACAATATATCCTGATGGTTGCGANGGTGCATGTCCACCAAGCTTAATATATGATATTGATGGTGATAATTTAAATGACAACCCTTGGAAACAATTATATCCTTGGGAAGAAGGAGATTATATTATTATCAGTCCAGATAAATGGTATCAAGATGGTGATAGCTGGGTGGCAGACTTATCACTCCTTGGATTAGAAGATTCATCTTTGCTGACTCAAGAGTCTCTTGATAGTATTTATGTTAACCCTAATCCATATATAGTAAGTTCAGTATTTAATGAAGATATATATGGAAATCGTTTAATTTTTAATAAACTTCCTAAACAGTGTAAAATTTCAATTTATACCATGACTGGTGAGTTNGTTGATATAATTAATCATGGTGATGAAAATAATTTAGATGGTGTNCATGAATGGGATTTAAAAAATCAAAATGGAGACATTGTNGCTCCTGGATTATATATTTTTGTTGTAGAAGCTGGTGGTAACTTAGAACCTAGAGTGGGTAAATTTGTAATTATTAAATAATTCTTACAAAATGTTACACGTGTAGTATAAAATTTTTTTTTAGATTTAAACAAAATAAATAGAAGACAAAGAAAGGTCAAACATGAAAAAGTTAATAGTTTTTACATTTTTATGTTCAATATTATTTCCGAGAGAAGTATTTTTAAATACTCATGATGCTCTGTCAGTTAAGAGTACTCAGAATTCTCATTTTAATAATATTAACAATGATGAAAATTTAGTTGAAAGAACAACAAGAGAAGATATTGTTCTTTTCCATTGGGATTTTGAAGCTACAGANTCTCTGTGGACAGAAGATGCTGGTTGGGAATTGACTGAAACAGATTATAACAGTGAAACTCACAGTTATTTATCTGCAAATACACCTGATACATATAACGCTGTATGGAATTTAGTTTCACCGACAGTAACAATGCCTGAACTTGGTGAGGGTGAAGTGATGAGGTTTAAATTTGCTTTAACTGGTGATATGCCTGATACAGATGGAGACGGTGATGGTTTTCTAGAGGATTATTATCAATTAGCTATTATGAATTTAGCAGCATTATCATGGCATGCATCAGCAAATGCCCCAGAAGCAGAAGGTAATGCTTATTGGTGTGCTGATGAATCTGTAGGCCCTGATGGTGGTTACTTAGATGAATGGATGCAGTATTTAGATACTCCTCCTGTAACCTTAGGAAATAACGGTACGCTTTCAGCGAAGCTTAAATGGAATATTGAAGGCCCAGCTGGTGCTGTGATCGCCGGCTCATGTACAGATGGCTGGGATGCAGCTAATGTAAGAATTTCTGCTGATGGTGGTAATACATGGGAATTATTAGAAGATGCTAATTTACCATATGATTTTGAATGTGGATACGGATGGATTTATAATGATTCAGAGTATGAATGTGAAACAGGCGGTTCATTATGCCAAGTGGCTGCAGGATGGGGTGGTGCAAGTTTAGGAAGAGAGTTTGTTGACTTTTCTGCTGACTTATCAGCTTATGCAGGACAAGAAGTAATGGTACGTTTCGCATTTGGTTCGGACCCAGCTTATAATACTTTTGATCAAACTGATATGATAGGCTTTTTAGCAGATGCAATCGTTATAGAAGATGAAAATGGCGTTTTATATAATGATGATGTAGACGCATCAACTGATAATAACACTATGGTACCATCTGGCGAAGTTTGGGAAGCACAGTTTTACGATTATTTATCATGCGCTGATGCAAGACCAGGTGCTTGTGGCGCATGGGAATGGTATGAACCAGGATTAGCTTTTAATGGTAATGTATTACATGATATTTCTCATTTAGCTGGTAAAGATGTGATTATTAAGTTTTCTACTAGATACGACGCCGATGATGATGGTGGCGCTGGTAGTGGATTTTTTATGGACGATTTTATTGTTTATAAAGAATCTTCAGGAAATTTCCCACCTCCAGCTAATTTAATGGCTGAATCGGGTGATGAAGAGGCTGATTTAATGTGGCAAGATATGAATTTATCTGGCGTATTTGATTATAATTTTACAAATGGTTTACCAACAAACAGTATTGTTATGAATGGTGAATCTAGCTCTTATGCAGGTGTAAAATATGATATTGCTGGAGAATCAACAGTTGAATCTATGCAGGTATTCAATATGGGCGTAGGCCCTGTAACTGTAACAATTGCTGGTTTTGGAAAGCAAGGAGCTTTATATAGTGCAGATCCATTATATACAATGGAAGTTGAACTACCAATTGCTAATGATTGGAATACAGTTGATCTAACTGGTATGGGTTGGACATTTAATAATGGATTTATTTTAGCTCACTCATTTGACGCTATAATAAGTGCAGGTTTAGATGAGAGTGTAAATCCTTCAACTAATAGTATGATTTTATTTGAGGGAGGTTCATGGGGAACATGGGCTGATGCTGTTGTAGGAACTGATTTAAGTGATGGTGAATGGACAATTGCATCCTCAATTAATCAAGCTGGTGCAAACGTAACATATAATGTACAAAGAGATGGAGTTCAGGTTGCTTCAGGTCTTGATTCTAATATGCATACTGACACAGGCCTTATAAATAACTCAGTTTATACCTACACTGTATCTGCAACTTATCCAGATGGAACAGAATCTGATCCATCAGAATCAGTTGAAGTAACACCGCAAGCTCAAACAGTTCATCAAGAATCATATGATGATGGAACTGCAGAGGTTGAATGGAATCCAGATGGGAGCGGACAGCTTGCTGCTGTACGTTTTTCAGCTCACGATATGGGTGAACAATTAATTAGATTCCATTGGTATCAAGTTGGTGATGGTGGTGCATTCTATATTAAAGTATGGGAAGATGATAATGGTATGCCTGGCAGTGAAGTGCTAAGTGTAGTACAGGTTGCTGGTAATACAAATGGATGGAATGTAAGAGATTTAGTTTCTGAAAATTTAGATGTTACATGTGATTTCTGGGTTGGAATGAAACGATTCTCATCTTCAATGCCAATAGGTATAGATACATCATCTGATTCAGGAAATTCCATGAATAGTGATGATGGAACTGTATGGAATGCAGTTGGAGGTAATGTAATGTTTATGGTTGATATTGATGCTGGAGAAGATGGCGGAATGGAATGTGAGTCATTAGACAATTCAGACAATATGATTCCTTCTATATTTGAAGTATCAAATGCATATCCAAACCCTTTTAACCCTTCAACAACAATAGATATTAATATACCTGAAGCTGGTATGTTAAACGTTGGTGTTTATAATTTAAAAGGGCAATTAATGTCAACTCTTATGAATAAAAATGTATATCCTGGCTCTTATTCTTTAGCTTGGGATGCATCAAATTTAACAAGTGGTTTATATATTTTCTCTGTTACATATGGAGATAAAACATATAATCAAAAAGTAACATTAGTTAAATAGATGAATAATACATTTATAAAAAATGCAATTATAACTCTGAGCCTCCTATTTGGAGGCTCAGATTTTCTATTGTCAAACAATCAAAGTGAAAGTACCTTTTTATTTGCGCTTAAGCATAGTGTGAATCCTTTAAATATTGAGAAAAGTAGAGAATTTTTAACAGTTGACAATACAACTATCCAAGAATTTATTAATACATATAATATTGAAAATATTGAGCCATGGCTTCAAGGTGCCAATGAAAATGATAATGACGGAGAAATTTATTTAAATAGAATTTATAGAGTTTATGTAGATCAAAACAGATCTGATATGAATTATCTTATTTCAGTTATGGATGCAAAAACTGAAACAATATATGCGGAACCAGAATACCTTAGGAAGCCTTTATATGTGCCTAATGATCCAGGCTTTCCTCAACAATGTAGCATGGAATCAGTAAAAGCGACTCAAGCTTGGGATTTTTGGGATATACCAAATATAATGCCGAGTGATGGGCAAGAAATTTTACTTGCTTCTGTTGATACGGGAGTAGATTATACGCATCCTGATTTAGTTGAAAGTATATGGGTAAATCAAGGAGAAATACCAGTTTACATTACAGATGATCAAGAATTATTTCAAATTATAGATGAAAATGGTGATGGAAAACTTTCTTCTACAGAAATGATATCACCAGTTATTATGACAGATTTAAACGAAGATGGTTTAGTTAATTTAAAAGATATTTTTATGGAAGGTTCACCTTATTTAGATTCTTCAGATAACGATGGTAATGGTTATGCTGATGATTTAATTGGGTGGGATTCAGCTGGGAAGTGGTCAGGTAATGATCCAGACCCAGATCCATTTCCAAAAGTTGACGGCGTAGCAACTGATGGTGGCACATGGGCTCATGGCTCTCATGTGGCTGGTATTTTATCCGCTACATCTGATAATGGTATTGGTATGGCCTCGACAGTATTTAATGGAAAAATTATTTCCATTAAAACATCAACAGATGGTCAAAATACGGATGATCCAGGCATAAGTAATGGTTATGATGGTATTTTATATGCAGCTAAAGCAGGTTACTATGCAGGAACTTTTGCTATTATTAATAATAGCTGGGGTGGCGGCGGCTATTCAAACAGTGAGCAAAGTGTTATAAATACAGCTCATAATACATATGGTGCTGTTGTAGTGGCATCTGCAGGTAATGGATCTAGCACAGGAAATGAAGAGCAATATGAAACTGGTTATCCTGCTAGTTATGAAAATGTAATTTCAGTATGTGCAATAGGTTGTAACGGGAACTGGGGTGGATGGGCCTCTTATCATCCAACTGTAGATTTAGCAGCTCCAGGTGAGAGTATATATAGTGCTATAATAGGTACAGGATACGCATCTTGGAATGGTTCATCAATGGCTGGACCAAACGCAGCAAGTGCTATTGGACTATTACAAGCATTTTATCCAGACATGGATAATGATCAGCTTATTGAAAGAATTTTAAATACTGCAGATAGATTTATTTATGATAGAAACCCTGAATATGAAACATGTAATGGGTATAATGGGACGGATTGTCTAGGTAAAGGTATGGTAGACCCCTACAAAGCTATTGGTGTAGAAATTGCTCCTAATTTAGATATTTTAAGTTTTAGCGTAATAGAAGATGCAGAAAATGCTGATGGTGATGGTGTGGTAAATCCAGGTGAGCAATTTGCACTTAATATAACCATAGAAAATGAAGAAGGATGGCAAGATGCTACAGGTATCACAGCTGTATTAAGTACTAACTATGAAGGAGTTTCACTTCTCTGGAACGGAAATTATCTTGAAGACTTAAGCGCGGGTGAATCAGATGTAGCTGAATTTGCTTTTACTTTATCAAATGATATTGCATTAGGTGATATAGAATTTAATGTTTTAGCAACAGCAACTGGCCCAGACAATTATGCGTTTGAAGCAAATTTAACATTTAATGTAAATGTAAGTTTAAATCAATCAGGCTTTCCTGCTGATGTTTCTGGAGAACTTATTTCTTCAGCAGCAATTATTGATTTTGATAATGATGGTGTAAATGAAATAATATCTTCTGATAAAGGTGGCTTTATACACGTATTTGAAATGGATGGAACTGAATGGGTTGATGATACATATCCATTTTATACAGAAGATCAGAACTGGGGTTCACCAGCTATTGGTAATTTAGATGGCAACGTCTTTGATGATGTTGTTATAAGTTCAAAAAATGGTCATATTTATATTTTTAGTTCAACACAAGCTGACACTCCAGGTGAATTGTTATTAGATTTTGATTCAGGAGGTTTTTTAACGGCAACCCCAGCCTTAGGAGATATTGATGGTGATGGTTATGATGAGATTGTTTTTGGTCAATATGGTGGAGACAGATTATTGTATGCCATAAATATAGATGGAACTAATGTGTCAGGATTTCCTGTTGAACTAGATGAAAAAGTTCAAAGAGGTGCGGCACTTTCTGATTTTAACGGAAATGGTAAAATGGATATTATTGTTGGGACTGATGATGAATTTGTTCATCTGATTTATGATGATGGAACAATTGCCTGGTCCTATGAAACTGGAGGAGATATTAGGGTGGCTCCATCAATCCTTGAGCTTAATTCAGGCGAGAAAATCGTTTTAGTTGGTTCTAAAGATGATAATTTTTATGCTCTCAATAGTGATGGTTCTTTAAGATTTATGGTTGAAACTGAAGATGACATAACAACAGAAGCATCTATCATAGATATAGAAGGTGTAGGCCCTGTTGTATTTTTTGCATCTTCTAATGTATTGTATGCTGTTGAAACAGATGGTGAGATATATGGTGAATGGATGATTGATATTGGTGCTGATATTACAAGTTCAATTGTTTTTTCAAAAATAAATAATGCAACATATGTGATGTTTGGTGATGAATCTGGAAAAGCTCATATGTATCATATATTAGGAGATTCATATAACAATTTTCCAATTGTTTATAGCTTTCCTTTTAAAGGGTCTCCTACAATTTTAGATAGTGACAACGATGGAGATTTAGAACTTATTATAGGTTCTACACAAACTTTAACAAATATTGATATTAAAGAGTCTGGTTCAGTAGAAGGTCTTTGGGCAACACATAGATCTAATATGAAAAGGGATGGTCATTATTTAAGTAATTTAGATGCTCTTGATATATCAGATGAAATTATGGATTACGAGTTTGCGTTAAATAATGCATACCCAAACCCATTTAATCCTTCAACCACTATCGGATTTTCAATTCCTTATTCAATGGATATTGTATTAAATGTTTATGACATTTCAGGTAGACTTGTGAAAACATTGGTTGATGAAACTAAATATGCAGGATTCCATTCGTGTGTTTGGGATGGTAGAGATCAAAATGGAAATAGTGTTTCTAATGGATTATATATATATAAATTAATATCAAATCAAAATAATTCTATTTCTAACAAAATTATTTTATTGAAATAAATATTTATTTGCTTTTATTTGTGTGATGCTTTACCTTTAAAATATATCGTGCGGATATATTTTAATAGATTAGATAGAATTAAATAAAATAAATAACAAATGACAATCGAAAAGAAGGAGATAACTTTGAAAAAAGCTATTATGTTAAGCGTAATAGGGATGTTTTTCCTTTCTTCTGTATTTGCAGTTTCAAATACAAAAGTAAGAAAAGATAGTCCTTTTATGAATCATGGAAAATATTTGGCTCCACAAGAAAAGGTGCCAACTATGACAAGCCCTGATACAGGGGTAAAAAATGATTTCAGTTTATCAACAAGAAATCCAAATGCGGTTTTAGTTGACTCTTCATCAAATGGATATGGGTTAGTTGTTTCATCAACTAGACCAATTGATAATGATGGAGATTGGTGGACCATTGCTTATAGGCAGTATGCAGGTATTGGTACAACTCACGGTCAATTAGGTGCAGCAGGTACAGATGATATTATGGCTGTAGATGACTGGAATGTATACACAAACGTTAATTCAAACGGAAACCCTGAATGGGGTGGTGGTGGAATTTGTGAAGATGGTACATGTGCTCAGGCTAGATACCCAAGTGCAGTAGCTTCTGAAGAATATCCATACGCAATTTGGAATGAGTATACAGCAGAAAATAGTACTTATGGTGGAAGACCTTATTATACCTATGATGAATTTGGTTGGGATGGTGATTCTTATGCTTATCCAATTAATATTGATTTAGAGTGGTTTAATGAAGCAAGAGACCAATGGGTTGGTTCTGCACAGTATTCATTTGATTCAGATATGGATATGGGTGTACTTAACGTTGTATATAATGATTGGACTAGAAATAATGTATATCTATTTCACACAGAGGTTGTGGAAGACGGTTTAGCTATCTTTGGTTCTGAGCAAAACCCACTTAATTTACCAGCTCACTTTGGTGACTCTGGATACATTACATCACCTTTAATGACAACAAATGATAATGGTGATGGTGCTGTAGCAGTTCTAGGTATTTTTGCTGGAAATGATGTAGCAAACGGCGTGTGTGATGAAAGTGCTCATTCATGTAACCACATTCCAATTTTTAAATTAACTGACGATCATGGTATGACTTTTTATGGTGATCCAGCAACAGATGGATACTATTTTATACCTGATAATGTTTTTGATGATATCATGACTAATCAAATTATGCCAAACACAGATGCTTATGGTGATGATGAATTTGGTTGGGACGTTGATTATTGTATGAATTATGATATAAATGGTGATGGTTCTGTAGAAGATGATGCTAATTCACAAGATTATGATGGTGATGGCGTAATTGAAGAAATGGAAGAGGCCGGAGCTTATCAAATCGAAGATTGGTTTAGTTGGTATGATTGGGATTTCAGAGTAGACGCTGAAGGTGATATCCATGCTATCATGAGTGTGGTACCACAAAGCTTAGAGTTTGTACATCATTTAGAAAATGCATCAGGTTTTTACTACTTAACTTGTGATAAAGAAGATATTGCAAATCCAGGTGAAGTAAATACAGAAGACGGATGGAGATGGAGCTTCTTAATGTCAGGTGGCGACACATGGACATGGGACGTTGATGGTGACACGTTTAGTGAAATCTTTGACACACATCCAAACTTATCGTTTGCTTCAGACGACGAAGATGTAATCTGGGCTGTTGTGAATATGGCTGAAATGGGTGATTATGTTGATGAAGCTACAGAAAGAACAGCAACTGACTGCAGAAACTGGGATGTTTATGTTCCAACTTTAACAGACAGAACTAACTGGAGTATGGATATATGGGTATTAAAATCAGTAGATGGCGGATCAACATGGTCAGAGCCATTTAATGTAACTAATACACCTGGATATTTTGACGATGGAGTATATAATGGTCCTGAAGAAATGTATCCTCATACACCTGCATTTTCTGATAGTGAGAATGTATATTTTATGTATCAAATGCCAAACTGGGAATGGAATGAAATTGGTGATCCAGCAGCTGCAGACCACATGAACTGGGTTTATGTTGGTTTTTCTGATGGTGGTAACCCATTATCAGTAAATGAAGATAATGCTGAAGCAACAATTCCTGGATCTTTTGAATTAACTCAAAATTATCCAAATCCATTTAACCCATCAACAACAATTAATTTTACAGTACCTAACTTTAGTGATGTAAAAATTAGTGTTTTTGATATTAATGGTAAATTAGTTAACACTTTAGTTGACGCTTCATACTCGTCTGGAACATATAATATTATGTGGGATGGTGATGATTCAAATGGTAATAAAGTAGCTGCTGGTATCTATATGTACAATTTAACTAGCAACGAAACTTCAATTACTAATAAAATGATACTTATTAAGTAATTTTTAGCATTTTTCAAGAGAAGGGGAAAATAAAAAAACTTTTTCCCCTTTTTTTGTTTGCATATTAAAAAGTAGGCGTATTAAATTACGAGGCTATGCACGAAAGTGCAAAAATGTTTTTTGAAATTGTGAGGAATGAGTAAGGATACAATATCTACAATATAGTAGATATGGTACCTGTTAATTTGAGAGCCAAGAATATTAAACAATACAAATATACAATGGAGAGTTTGATCCTGGCTCAGGATGAACGCTGGCGGCGTGCCTAACACATGCAAGTCTAAGGAGAAAGTATTTTCGGATACAAGTAAACTGGCGAACGGGTGAGTAACGCGTAGGAAACCTGCCGTGTAGAGTGGAATAACCTTGTGAAAATGGGGCTAATACCACATAATATTGCAAAATCAAAGGAGGCTTCGGCTTTCGCTACACGATGGTCCTGCGTCTGATTAGCTAGATGGTGGAGTAAATGATCACCATGGCAATGATCAGTAGTTGGTCTGAGAGGATGATCAGCCACACTGGGACTGAGATACGGCCCAGACTCCTACGGGAGGCAGCAGTGAGGAATTTTGCGCAATGGACGAAAGTCTGACGCAGCAACGCCGCGTGATCGAAGAAGCTTTGCGGAGTGTAAAGATCTGTCATAAGGGAAGAATAATATATATACTAACACTATATATATCTGACGGTACCTTATAAGAAAGCCCCGGCTAACTTCGTGCCAGCAGCCGCGGTAATACGAGGGGGGCAAGCGTTGTCCGGATTTATTGGGCGTAAAGGGCTCGTAGGTGGGCTAGTAAGTCAAAATTGAAATCCAATGGCTTAACCATTGACACGGTTTTGATACTGCTAGTCTTGAGTGAAATAGAGGTAAGTGGAATTCCTGGTGTAGCGGTGAAATGCGTAGATATCAGGAGGAACGCCGAAGGAGAAGTCAGCTTACTGGATTTATACTGACACTGAGGAGCGAAAGCGTGGGTAGCAAACAGGATTAGAGACCCTGGTAGTCCACGCTGTAAACGATGAGTACTAGATGGTGGGTGATTCGACCCTCTCACTGTTACAGTTAACGCATTAAGTACTCCGCCTGGGAAGTACGTTCGCAAGAATGAAACTCAAAGGAATTGACGGGGACCCGCACAAGCGGTGGATTATGTGGTTTAATTCGATGCAACGCGAAGAACCTTACCTAGATTTGACATGTTAAAGAAAGCCTCGCGAAAGCGAGGGCCTTTTTAAGTTTACTTAAAAACTTTTTCACAGGTGATGCATGGCTGTCGTCAGCTCGTGTCGTGAGATGTTCGGTTAAGTCCGGTAACGAGCGCAACCCTTATCCTTAGTTGCCAGCACGTAATGGTGGGGACTCTAGGGAAACTGTCTGGGATAACCAGAAGGAAGGTGGGGTCGACGTCAAGTCAGTATGTCCCTTACATCTAGGGCTACACACGTAATACAATGGA
>NHBL01000038.1 GCA_002167465.1 bacterium TMED6 | reverse complement strand
CTTACAATTTTTATTCTTTTTTTATTTCTATCATGATAAGAGGAATCATTAATCCATATTACAACAAAATTATCTTTTGTATTAACTGTGTTTGTATATGCTTCAATTTCATTATGATTCATTTCGGGGATAGCATTATTAAATGCAAGAACTTTAGAATTTTCAACTAGTTGACATTTAAATCTATAACCAATAATATTAAATATACCTTCTTCTGCATAAATAAGAGGGTTTTTATTGTAAATTTTATGAGCAATTGAATAAGCTATATTATTTTTATTTNCTAATGAGTACTTCTCTNTTTGAATCATTAAAGNCTTGGGGCTACTTTTTAAAGATTTAATTAGATTTTCATTAACNAAACCTATTTTATTTAGTAANATCAACATTAATGGAAAAGAATAGCCAATTGCAGCTCTTGGTTGTAANCCTTTGGGCATTAAAACATATTCCCATTNATATTTTTNAGNTAATTCAAATAATCTTCCTCCTGTNGTAAATCCAATTATTTGAGCATTTTCTTTATGACACTTTTCTGCNGCATTTAATGTTTCTTCTGTATTTCCTGAATATGAGCACGCTATTATCAATGTTTTATTATTAACCCATTTTGGTATATCATAACCTTGATTTACATGAATAGGTATATCTACATCATTTTTTAATAGTTCTTTCATTAAAAGTCCAGTTATTGCAGATCCTCCCATACCTAATATCATAATAGAATCAATTTCATTTTTTAAATTNTTNTTTAAAGATGAATTGTCNTCAAAAAAATCAAATGCTTCCTTTATATGGTTAGGAAAATCAGATATGCTTTTATGCATATTAGATNGATCAATAGTAGAATTATACATTATTTTTTCCTTGTTTTAATNTTATNAACAAAATTTAATAAATCATTAGATTGAAANTCAANTGTTTNTATANAATTGTTTGCNTCTNNATATAAATTNTCAATTTTTTCTTTAATTTTAATATCTAATTTATTTTCTAGAATAAATTTTCTTATCTCAGTAATAATTGTTTTTGNATTTTTATTANTCTTAATCAAAGTTCTAATAAAATTCTTATTCTTTTNNTTACATANNATAATAGGGTATGTCTGTTTACCTAATAAAATATCACTATCAAGACTTTTTTTCATAATTTCNGGACTAGACATAATTTCAAGAAAATCATCTTGTATTTGAAAGGCTTTTCCAATAAATAGACCAAAATTAAAAAGTTTTTTAGCATCTTTTAAAGGATAGTCATAAGCTAATGCNCCTATTTCAATAGGCATAGCTATTAAATTTGATGTCTTTTTTTCAATCATCTCNAAATAATCTTTTTCAGTAATATTTTTTTTCATTTCATATTCTTTATCAAGTGCTTGTCCTTCACAAACCGCAAGAAGTGCTGAGTTAAATGATTTTAATAGGTNGTTNTTATAGTTGTATTCAGATAATATGTTAATACTTTTNGCTAGCATTGCATCTCCAGCAAGAATTGCTGTACCAACATCCCATTTTTCATGGACNGTTTCTTTTCCGTGTCTTAATGAATCATTATCCATAATATCATCATGGACAAGAGTGAAATTGTGTAATATTTCTACAGCAATAGCAGCATTATACGATTTTGTGTAGTTGCCAAATAATGATTTAGATGTTAAAAGTGTTAAGATAGGTCTTATTCTTTTGCCTTGTCCAGACATGACATAATTAAATGTCTTAACTATACTATCGGGTCCTGATTTATATATTTTTGTTAAATCAGTATCAATTTTTTTTTGTAAATCAGCTACTATTTTATTCATTGTAATTGATTTCACCAAATTCACTTAGTTTAGTTAAAACCAAGTCTTTCATTTGAGCTAATTCACTTTGACTTGTTGCTTCAAATCTACAAACAATCACAGGTTGTGTATTTGAAGACCTTACAAGTCCCCAACCATTTTTAAATTTAATTCTAACTCCATCTATTGTTATACAATCATAGTTTTCAGTAAAGTATTGAACAGCTTTTTTTGTGATATTAAATTTTTCATCATCATTTTTACAATCTATTCGCATTTCAGGAGTTGAATAATATTTAGGGATTTCGCTTGTTAATTGAGACAATGTATTATTTGTATTAGATAGAATTTGTAATAGTCTTAGTCCTACATACAAGGCATCATCATATCCATAGTAATCATCTGCAAAGAAAATATGACCACTCATCTCTCCAGCAAATTTTGCATTTTCTGTTTTCATTTTATCTTTAATCAAGGAGTGGCCAGTTTTCCACATCAAAGGTTCTCCTCCATTTTTAACAATCATTCGTTCTAGAGCTTCAGAGCATTTAACATCAAAAATAATTTTTTTATTTGTTGATNTAACGACTTCAGGAAGAAATAAACACAATAAATTATCAGANCTGATAATTTCACCATTTTCATCAATTACTACTATTCTGTCAGCATCTCCATCAAAGGCCATACCTAAATCAAAATCTTTTTCTTTTATTATTGAAATAATATCTTTCAGATTTGAATCTACTGTTGGGTCAGGATGATGATTTGGGAAAGATGAGTCNACATTACAATATAATTCTTCTACTTCAACGCCTAATTTTTTTAATGTTTGNGGAACTGTTATACAAGCACAAGCATTTCCAGAGTCTATGATTACTTTTAATTTCTTCTTGATAGTTATTTTTGAACATAACATTTCAATATAATNATTTANAATATCTTGCTTTTTTAATGTNCCATNACCTNTTATGAAGTCTTTATTTAGAATCATATTTTTTAATAACTGAATTTTTTCTCCGTAGAATGATTCTTTCATGCATGAGAATTTAAAGCCATTAAACTCATTGGGATTATGACTTCCAGTAATTTGTACAGCAGCATCAGTATTTAGATGATACATAGAATAATAATTAACTGGTGTAGGAAGCATACCTGTATCTATCACATTAACTCCTGTTGATAAAATACCATTTATAAAATTTGTTTTTAATATTGGGCTAGTTTCTCTGATATCACCACTAACAGAAATTACATTTCCTTTCTGTCTGGATATATAAGTCCCAAATGCTTTTCCAAGATTTTCAACTACATCATTAGGAAAATCTAATTTAACCACTCCTCTAATATCATATTCACGAAACATGGATTTATTCAAATTCATTTTAATATCCTATATTAATCATTTGTTTATTGGATAATTTAGTTATAAAATATTTTAATATTAATTATTATTAAGACTTTCTTTTAAGCTATCTTTATTTTTATTTAAAATTTTACAAGACTCATCGTAAGTTATTTTTTTAAAATGCATCAAAATCGCATTTTTGATATGGCCATGAGATTTTTTTATCAAATTTTTACTTTCCATTATATTTAAATCTGTTATTTCTGAAACCATATTCAGTGCTCTTTTATGAAGTTTATCGTTACTTATTTTTAAATCAATCATATAATTTTTATAAACTTTGTTTAATTTTATCATGGTAGTTGTAGAAATTATATTTAATATCATTTTAGTAGCTGTTCCTGCTTTCATCCTAGTTGATCCAGTTAAAATTTCACTTCCAACAATAAATTCAATATAATCATCTATGTAAGATTTTTTTTTAATTTTATTTGCAGTCAGAATTGAGGTGAACGAGCCAATTTTTTTAGATTCCTCTAAAAATTTGTGAACATATGGTGTCGTTCCGCTTGTACTAATACCGATTATTGTATCTGTTTTATTAATTTTATATTTTTTGATATCATTTATAGCTAATTCTGTATCATCTTCAGCTCCTTCTATAGAAGTATGCAAAGCATTTGCTCCACCTGATATTATTCCAACTACTAAATTTGATTTTACATTAAATGTTGGGGGACATTCAGAAGCATCTAGCACACCTAATCTACCGCTAGTTCCAGAGCCAACATATATTAATCGACCTCCGTTTTTGATATTTTGTATGATTTTATTTATTAAGTCACTAATTCGAGGAATTATTTCTTTTATTACTAGAGATATTTTACTATCTTCACTATTAATAAGTTCAACTATTTGGCTAGTTTTCATTTCGTCAAGATTTGAACTTAAGGAATTTTTTAATTCTGTAATTTTTTCATTCATTAATATTTATAATATAAGTGGTAAAGGTTTAATTTCTGATTAAATTCATTTAAATGTTTGACTTATTTTTTTCATTATTAGGTGTTATTTTTTCCATTTTGTTTTCAAGTCTTGAAATAGCTTTGATTTCATCAAATCCTTTTCAAATAGACGTCTGGAGCAAGCAGGGTGGAAGATTATCTTTATTATCTCAAAAAATTATAAAAGAAAAAGAAATTTTCTTATTCTTGATATTACTTGGCACTAATGTTTCAAATATAGTTGCAACGACTTTTGCAACCTTATATTTCTTAATGGCTGGTTGGGGTAATATCTCTATAATTATATTTATTTCAATAATTATTTTAATTTTTGGTGAAATTTTACCTAAAACATTTATAAAAAATCATGCGAACATAGGGCTAGTAATACTTTCTCCTCTTTTAATTATAATGTATTGGATTTTTTATCCAATAGTTAAATTAATTATAAAATTAAAATGGTTAGAGATTTATAAAAATATTTCAGAAGAAGAAAGACGTCAAGATTTACAGTCTACATTTGAACAAGTTGAAGAAAATGAATCTATGGAAAAAGAACAACAAGAAATGATTTCAAATGTATTTGATTTTAGTAAAACATCTGTATATAAAGCTATGACCCCCAAAAATGAAATCTCATGTATTTCAATTAATGATTCACTTGAGCAAGCTATGCATATTTTTATAGAGTCTTCTCATTCAAAATTACCTGTATATAAAAATAATATTGATAATATTATAGGTATGATTTATTTATATGACTTATTCAAAGGACCAGAAAACTTAGATGATATTGTTAGAGAAATATTATTTATTTCATATGATAAACCTATACTAGATATCATACCAGATTTTCAAAAAGCAAATCATTCCTTAGGTATAATCATTGATCAAAATGGTAAAACTTCTGGTTTAATTACATCAGAGGATATATTTGAAGAAATATTTGGTGAATTTGAAGATGAATTTGATGACGCTCCTTCAATATCAAAAACTAATTCAGATGGCTCTATTCTGGTTAGTGCAAACATGAAGTGGGTAGAGTTTAATAATAATAATAATAATTTAATTCCAGAGGGAAATTATGAAACAATTGCAGGATATATAATTTCAGAGCTTGGCAGAATACCTCATGTTGGTGAACATTTATTTATGAAAATAGGTCAGGTTGTAATTAAAAAAGCATCTTCTAGATATATAGAGAAGGTTCTAATATTTCCTGATATAAACAATTAAGTTTCTGAACCAAGAATTACGTAAATATTTTTTGATGTATCCCATAAATCATATTTTTTCATAATAGATTTAAATAGATTTGATTGACTAATTTTTTTTAACCAAACAGTTAGATTTTTAAACTCTTTTTCAAACCATATATAATCAACATTAGCAAATTGTCTTATAAATGGAAATATTGCAATATCTACAATATTAATTGTATCATATTTCAAATATTTATGTTTAGCCAATTTTTTTTCATATACATTTAATATTTTGCTGCATTCTAATCTGTAAAATTTTTTATCTTTTTTTGGATATCTGTCATGATATTTATATTTATCTAATGATTTTTTAAATATTGTATCATTTATATGGATCATTTTATACTCTCCATTAGAGATTTCTTTATTAATCCAAGTTTGTTTAGCATTTTTTTTTAAGGCCCAAAGCATTATATTTAAACTTTCATCAATAACTTGATTATTTTCAGTAATTAATACAGGTACGGTCCCTTTGCTTGATACTTCATATAATTTTTTAGGTCTATCTTTAAGTGATATTTCTCTAAGTTCTACTGTTATTTTAGAATATGATATTGCCATCCTTGCACGCATAGCATATGGGCAGCGTCTAAATGAATATAATATTGGATATTCCATGATTACTTTTTCATATTTCCCGTACCATTACAAATAGTGCAAATTACCTCACCACTGCTATCACAAAATGAACATCCAATCATTTCGGTTTTTTCATCTAAACACACAATACATTTATTTTTACCATAGCCTTCACATACCCAGCAATCATTTTTTTTTCCACAACTAGAATACATTATACTGAATAGTATTATTGATAGTGCTACTATAGTTTGTGTGAAATATTTTCCCATAAAAATCCTATTAAATTTTAAATTTATTTGATATGTAAACTAATATTTCCTGCTCAGTTTTTAATACTACATTATCTGAATTAGCAAAATTTAAAGTTCCTGAATGATTTGTTTTTAGTGTTTTATTCTTTAGTTCGTATTCCAAGCCTGTTGTAGTTATTTTTACTTTCTCATCATCAGAAAATATTGAAATATATTTATTTAANATNCCTTTNAATTTTTTATATTTCTTTACAGTATNAAAAATACCAGAATCTGTATAGATAGTTAAATTAAAATTAGAAATTTCTTTTAAAGCGATAGAAAAATTTCCNATTGTATGATCTANTCTTTTACCATCNAAACCAATAATATCTATATTNCTNTATTTTTCTTTTTTCATCCAAATTAATGCCTTTTGAAAATCATTTAAATTTTGGTTGNTTCTTTTGATAATTTTTACAAGTTTATTTTTTTTAACTTTATCATTTATTGAGTCTAAATCACCAATTACAATATTTGGAATTATATTTGCGTCAATTAGATTNTTTGCTGCTCCATCAGCACAAACAACTANATCGTTTTTNTTTANAAATTGGTTCAATTCACTTTTTTTAGGAATTTTACCATTAAGTACTAAAATTATTTTTTCTTTTTTCATAATTTATAACNATTAGATATTAAGAAACTTATTAGTTTGAAATACATATACCAAATAAATAGTTATAAAAAATGAAATTCAATAACAGATTAATTATATTAATATTTTTAGCNTTAACTTACACTCAAGAATTAGACCCAGTTAAAATTCTTGAAAAAACAATTAATAGATTACATTTAGAAGATATTAGTTTTTTATGTGAAATAAAGTTGCAATCTTTATCNAAAGACCCTACTAATTTAAGCTTTCAATTTCATTCTTANTGGTCNGATTCAACTAATTANTATACCTATTTAAAATTTAAATCTCCAATTGATTATAAAGATACTGAATTATGGGGCCACTATTCTGATTCTATAATAATGAAAAAAAGAATGCCAATTAATAATAAAATTACAAAAGTAGATAATGGTTTTGAAGGAGTTGATATTGTTGATTTCCTTAATTTTAATGAATTATTTAAAGAAATTAAAAATGATAATCTAACAATTAAACAGGTTGATTTTAATAAAAAGACTGTTTATTTGATTAGGTCATACAATNACAAAAATAAAAAAAAATCTATAGATTTTTATATAGATAAAAATGATTTTTTCATNCGAAAGGTNGAGTGGAAAAATAAAAGAGGTGTTTTGAATAAAATTTTATCATTTAAAAATTTTAAAGAACTAAATCAAAAACAAATTCCANCGAAGATTATNTTTGAAGATGTTAAAAAAGGGTCTAAAACAACTTGCGTNCTGTCTAATCTAAATTTGAATAAACTTGATAAAGAAAATATTAATAAAGTTAAAGTTGGTTTTATTAATGATTAAAAGAGTAAATGATGATATTAAAGCTGATAGACCAACTCTAGATGAAGTAAAATTTATTCCAAAACTTCCGATTTCATTTTTATTAGAAAATATAAGGTCAGCCCATAATGTTGGTTCTATATTCAGAACNGCNGATGGTATGGGNGCTAATAAAGTATTTTTATCTGGATANACATGTAAACCTCCTCAAAAAGATTTATCCAAAACTGCGTTAGGTGCTGAGCATGCAGTTGAATGGGAGCATAATGATAATCCAATAGAATTAGCAAAACAAATTAAGAAAGANAATATTAAATTAGTTTTATTAGAACACACAAATATTTCAAAATCACTNCATGATATAAAATGGGANTTTCCTATATGTATTGTCTTAGGTAATGAGGTAGATGGGGTNTCCAATGAATTAATAGAATTATGTGAACAACACGTTGAGATTCCTATGAGAGGAATAAAGCAAAGTTTAAATGTTGCTACTGCAGCGGGAATTATTGGATATGAAGTATTAAGGTATTATACTAGAAACACACAATAGGTGAAAATTATGCTAAAACANATATNTTTTTTTATANTATCAACTTCNNTCTTANTTTCATTTCAAGGTGAATTAATTTCCCATGAATTNATTGAAGAATTTGAAGTTAATGAAGTTCAAANAATNCTTAATAATNAATTTGGAAATCTTGCACCTGAAGCNTTGTATGATATATCAATGTATAAAATTATNTATAANACTATTGATCCTGATGGAAATGAAGTTATTGCTTCTGGTGTAATTGGTTACCCAAAAAATCTTAATCATGCATTTCCTATGGTTAGTTGGCAGCATGGTACAGAAGTTAGAAGAGAGANTGTTTCATCAAATAATGGATTTAATATATTAAGTTTATGGTTATCTACNAGAGGNTATATATTTTTAGAGCCAGATTATTTAGGTTT
This sequence comes from bacterium TMED6, assembly GCA_002167465.1. Taxonomy (GTDB): domain Bacteria; phylum Fidelibacterota; class Marinisomatia; order SCGC-AAA003-L08; family D37C17; genus TMED6. The sequence continues at coordinate 27,230 of NHBL01000038.1, read as the reverse complement.
GGGTGAGAGTGAAATATTACATCCTTATTGTTTAAAAGAGCCTTCAGCNTGGACAACTATNGATTTAATTCGAGCAGCAAAAACCTTTTTTGATAATGANCAAGNCTATTTTTACTATCCAATTAAATCTAATAATGATTTAATNTTATATGGATATTCAGAAGGTGGTTATGTAACTATGTCTGCCCATCAAACGATNGAAAATCAANATTTAAATGAATTTAATTTATTAGCATCATTTCCAATGGCTGGTCCTTATGATTTATCAGGAATAATGGTTGATTTAATGCTCAATTTTGAACCNTATGGAGAGCCATATTATTTACCATATGTTCTTGTACCATACATAAATTATTATCAATTGGGTACATTGAATGAATATTTTTTACCAGAATATGCTGAAATGTTTGAGTATTTATTTAATGGAGAATATTCAGGCTCATATATAAATTCTATTATGCCAGATATTCCTATTGAAGTATTATTACCATCTGTAATAGAANATTTTTCAAATGATCAATATCANCCCTTGAGACTTAAATTGTTTGAAAANAATTTATGGGACTGGTCTCCAATTGCTGANACTCATATTTTTCATGGNCTTGGAGATGAGTTGATTCCTCATGAAAATTCTCAATTAGCATATGATAGATTTATTGAAAATGGCTCCGAAAATGTTTTTTTATATCTCGCTCCTGAAGAATTTGGTGGTCATTCAGAAGTTGCTCAATATTGTTTAATTTCAGCTTATCAAATTTGTGAAGAANATTACAAAATTATAAATATAAAAGGTGATCTAAATAATGATATGANAAANAATATTCAAGACGTAATGCCTATTATAGGCTTTGTGATTAATGATAATTTATCNNAANAAGATTTTGAATTTTGGTTATCTGATTTAGACNATAATAATTCCGTTAATATTCAAGATATTTTATTTTTAGTTAATATTATTTTAAATAATTAATATGAATACTTACAATATACATGAAAATTTTATGTCAAGAGCAATCCATCTTGCTAAAAAAGGGAGGGGCAAAGTTTCTCCTAATCCTATGGTTGGGTGTGTCATAGTGAAAAATGGGAAAATAATTGGTGAAGGTTTTCATAAAAAATTTGGTGGAGACCATGCAGAAGTAGATGCATTTAAAAATTGCACAGATGACCCTACAGACGCATCATTATATGTTACATTAGAGCCTTGTTCTCATTTTGGTAAAACAGGTCCATGCTGTAATGCTATAATTGAAAATGGAATCAGGGATGTTTATATATCTATGCCTGATCCAAATAAAAAAGTTAATGGTAATGGTATTGATTTTTTAAAAAATTCGGGTATTAATGTAGAATGTAATATTTTGAAAAATGAATCTAAAGAATTAAACAAAGGTTATATAAATTGGATTAAAACAAAAAAACCATTAGTAATTGGCAAGATGGCTCAAGATTCTAATGGATATATTGCAAAGTCTGGTTCTAAAATATGGATAACTGGCCATAGTTCAAAGCAAAATTCACATCAGCTTCGTTCAGAAGTTGATGCTATTTTGGTTGGAAAAAATACTGTTTTAATAGATAATCCTGAATTAACTGTAAGAGAAGTTATTGGCTCTAATCCAAAACGTATAGTTTTAGATACAAATAGAACACTTCCTTACAATTTTAAATTATTAAAGGATGAAGAGGCTGATACTATTATTATGTGTAGTAATAAAAAATTTCAGAATAGTGAAACCTCACATTGTAAATATATAACTGTTAATGAAATAAATGAAAAATTAGATCTAAATGATGTATTAATTAAATTGGGAGAATTAGGTATAACATCATTATTAGTAGAAGGTGGAGCGACAACGATAAAATCCTTTTTAGATGTAGAATTGATTGAAAAGTTTTATTTATACACCTCTTCTTTGTCCAAAAATGAGTTAGATATAAAAAATCCTTTTTCTATAAATGATAATTGGATAGTGCAAAACGAAAAGTTTTTGGATGANGACCATTTAGTGGTATTAAATAAGAGAGTTGAATGTTTACAGGAATTATAAAATCAATTGGTTCGNTNAGTAATNTTGTAAGAGAAAAATCTATGATTAAGCTTGAAGTTATAGTTTCTAAGGAAATTTTTATTACGACAAATATCGGTGATAGCGTAGCAATTAATGGCACATGTTTAACNGCTATAAAAAAAAATAGTAGTANGAAAATATTATTCTTTGATATTGTTGATGAAACATTAAAAAAGACTAATTTAAAACATATCAAAAAGTTAGATAATGTAAATTTAGAGACTCCACTTAAATTAAGTGATGGTTTAGANGGTCATATTGTTCAAGGACATATTGATACCACAGGAAAAATACTTAAAAATGAGCTTTCAAATGATGATTGGTTATTAGAGGTTAAGATTGATAAAAGATGGATGAAATATTGTGTTTTAAAAGGTTCTATANCTATTGATGGNATATCATTAACTATAGCTAAAATTAANGATAATTATAATGATAGTTATGGTAGTATTACAATGTCAATAATTCCACATACACTTAAGAATACTAATTTACAGTATAAGAATAAAAAAGATACTGTTAATATAGAGACAGATTTTTTTGCAAAATATATAGAAAAGCTTTTACCTAAAAAGGATTAAAATGAATAAAGTAAGTNAAGCTATAGATGANATAAAAAAAGGCAAGATGGTAATTGTTGTTGATCATGAGGATAGAGANAACGAAGGTGATTTTATTATTTCTGCTGAAAAAGCAACNCCTGAAGATATAAATTTTATGATGAAATTTGGAAGAGGGTTGATTTGTACTTCGATTTCAGCAAAAAGAGCTAAAGAACTAAATTTAAAGCCCATGGTTGCAAATAATACTGAACAGCATAAAACAAATTTTACAGTAAGTGTTGATGCAAAAGATAATATAACNACTGGAATATCTGCAAAGGATAGATGGCAAACNTTACAGGTTTTATTAGATGGTAATTCTAAGCCTGAAGATTTAGTTAGACCAGGGCATATGTTTCCACTAATNGCCAAAGATGGTGGAGTTTTACAAAGGGCCGGGCATACAGAAGCAAGTATAGATTTGTGTAAATTAGCAAATTTGAATCCTCTAGGTATGATAGTTGAGATTGTAGATGAAGATGGAACTATGGCTAGAGGNCAAAAATTAGTTGAAATTTCTNAAAANTATAATTTATCAATTATATCTGTACAAGATTTAATTTCATACAGAAATGAAAGAGAAAAGNTAGTTGAAGAACTNACNGATATTGAGCTTCCTACTTCATTTGGTGATTTTTCATTAAAATTATTTGAAGATAAAGTAAAAGGTGATCATCATTTNGCNATCATTAAGGGTGAATGGACAGAAGATGAAGATGTTATAGTTAGGGTTCATTCTCAATGTTTAACAGGTGATATATTTCAATCTTTAAGATGTGATTGTGGAGAGCANTTAGAGGCAGCTTTAGATAAAATAAATAAGGTTGGAAAAGGNTTAGTTGTATATTTACGNCAAGAAGGAAGAGGTATTGGTTTAAAAAANAAGATTTTAGCTTATAAGTTACAAGAANAGGGGTATGATACNGTTGAGGCTAATAAAAAACTTGGATTTCCTGCAGATTTGAGAGAATATGGAATTGGTGCTCAAATNATTAAAGAATGTGGTGTAAGAAAAATTAAGTTAATGACAAATAATCCGAAAAAAGTAATAGGTCTGGAAGGTCACGGCTTAGAAATTGTTGGAAGAGAAGAAATAAAAATTGCTCCAAATAAAAATAATGAAAAATATCTTCAAACTAAAAAAGATAAGTTAGGTCATTTTATTTTAGGAGAAAATGAAAAATGAAATCTAATNTAAATGATATTTATATTGTTGCAAGTACCTTTTATAGCGAATTATCTGATCAACTNATTGAAGGAGCTATTCTTGCTAANAGTATAGATAATATAAATGTAGTTAAGGTTCCAGGTGCTTTTGAAATCCCAGGTATGATAAAAAATTTAATAGATAATAAGAAACCTGATTTAATTATAGCTTTTGGTGTATTAATAAAAGGTGAGTCAGATCATTTTGAATATATTTCATCCTCAGTTTCAAATTCCATTTCTCAACTCACTATAACTTCAAAAATTCCCATTATATTTGGTATTTTAACCACACAAAATATGAATCAAGCTATAGAGCGAGCTTATATTAGTAAGAAAAATAAAGGTGGTGANGCCATGAANACAGGNATAGAGATGTTAAAGTTGTATGATCAGTATAAAAAATAGTTTATTTATTTTTTTTATTCCTTTANTTATTTTTGCTAATCAAGATGTTTTTAATTGGGAATCGATGACTTCCTTAATTAATTCTAAATCAATAACACAAAATTCTGATGGTTCTATTTTGAGTGTGACAGATGGAGGTATTCTAAAACTATCAAATGATATAGAAATTATAGATAATAATTCAAATTTTGATTTAATTAAAACAGATTCTAAGGGATTNATTTGGGCTATTTCTAATTCATTAATTGCTCATATTCAAGTTTTTGANGAAAATTTTAATATTCTTTATAATTCTAAATATTCATTACCGAANATAGAGTCAATTATTGATTTTGAATTTAGTGATTCAAAAGTTTTTGCAATTTATGAAAATCAAAATGATGTGGGAATTTTAGAATTTAATAATGAAGGTTCTGTACCATACTATGTTGATTATTATAATTCAGATGATTTNCCTGAAAATTTAAANAATATCACAGATATCGATTNATATCAAAACAATATTTATGTAACAACAGATAATGGTGTTTATGTNGCAGATTATATTCAGAGTAATCTAAACTTAAGTTCCTCATGGAGTTTAATTCCTTTTGAATCACTTTTAGCAGATATGGATATTTTGTTCATGCATAGGGTTGATACCGGCTTTTATTTAATTTCAGAAAATGAGATTTATTTCTGTAGTACAGATTTTATTGTTTCATTAGTTTTAAATTTTACTTCTGAACCTATGGATATTAAGAAAAGTAATCAAAATGAATTATTTTGCAATAGAGATTCATGCTATTTTTTAGATAATTCAAATTATGAAACTATTTACCAATGTGATGATTATTATTCAATGAATGATTTTTATTTATCTGACAACTATTTATTTATTGCTATTACAAATGGAGGGTTAGCAAAATTTGATTTGAATGATGAAGCAATACAGTATTTTATACCAAATACTTTATTACAAAATGATTATGAAGCGATAACTATTCTTGATGACGGCTCTTTAGCGGGCGTAAATAAAACTCATGGTTTTATTTTTAAGCAAAATAAATATAATTATTTTATAGTACAGGAATACTCAGAGCTATTTCCAATACCATTATTAAGTTTAAATGAAAATTTTAATTTTACAATACTTGACTATGAAATTAGTGATAAAATGATATGGTCAATTGTACAAAATTCGCAAGGTAATATTATGTTTAATAATAGTGGAATAAAGCCTGATTTGTCATCTCAGAAAGGTGGTATAATCGAAATTAATCCAGTAAACTTTGAATTCTTTTTATACGATACCTCAAAAACTGATTTTATGCAATCTACTTCATATCCTTTTGGTACATTGGATGGTTTATATGGAATATCAAATGAATTAGTAAGCGATAGTTATATGGTGACACATCAAATTAAAAAAGATAATCAAGATAACATCTGGGTTGTTAATCCATTTTCAGAAAAGTATAATCATCCATTATCGGTACAATTAAATGATAACAATCAACATTGGATGCATATTTTTTCAGAAAATAATATTTCTTACGTTCCTACAGAGTTAGCGTTTGATAAATATAATAGGGTTTGGTTAGGCTTTAAAAATGAAAAAACTAATAATAATTGTTGTGTAGATGACTTTTCAGAAGGTGGAGTAAAAGTTTTTCAATACACAGATAACTATTTGAACGGTACAAATTTTGATACTTATGATAATAATGTATTTTGGTTGAATCCAACAAATTTAGAGGATTTACCATACGGTCAAAATTCAACGATATGGTCATTAGATATAGGATTATATGATAATCAAGAAATTTTGTGGGTATTAACACCTCAAGGTGCGCAAGGATANATACTAAATAATACACAGTTATTAGAGATATACCCCTTACCTTTTTATTCAAATTTAAGCTTTCANCANGGTGATAAAATCAGAACTGATTCNCAGAATAATGCTTGGATTATAACNCGNCATGATGGAGTTAGGGTTATTAAGAGTAATGCAACACTATGGCCAGATGGAGATGGTTTTACAGCTAANAATAGTCAATTATTATCAGATTTTGTATATGATATAGCATTTGATAATTTTAATGGAATTGTATATTTAGCCACTGAAAATGGTATTTCANTTTTAGAAGTTCCATTTTCTATTGAGAATCAAAATCAAGAACAATTATATATTACGCCTCAACCTTTTATCATACCTTCTGATGAAAAAATGAAAATAAAAAAAATTATAACTGGTTCAGATGTAAAAATTTTAACTATTAANGGTAGAGTATTGAAAAATTTTAATAATATTGAATATAATCAAAATATAATACACTGGGATGGTAGAGATGATAGTGGTAATTATTTNTCTTCTGGAATATATTATNTTTTAAGTTATAATAATGGAAAAGCAATTTCAAAAAAAATAGCTATAATTAGAAAATGATTTTTAAAAATTGAAGTCTTAAATAAATTACAGCTTAAAAATATTTATTTTTATTANAGATTTAGTTCAAAAATTAATTTAAGGAGAAAGAAAAATGCAGAAGTTTCAAACAGAGGTAAACCAACTTTTACATTTGATTATACATTCATTATACTCTAATAAAGAAATTTTTATTAGAGANNTGATATCAAATTCATCTGATGCTCTTGATAAGTACAAATTTCTTACACTAAGTGATTCAAAGTTTAAAAATTCTGANTTTGTACCAAGAATTGACATATCATTTAACAGTGATGAAAAAAATAGTACTATTACTATATCAGATAATGGTATNGGTATGGACAAAAAGGATTTAAATCAAAACTTAGGAACAATTGCAAGATCAGGAACTAAAAATTTTCTTTCAAAAATGTCNGGTGATTCAAAAAAAGATTCAAATTTAATAGGTCAATTTGGNGTAGGTTTTTATTCTAGTTTTATGGTAGCAGATAAAGTAGATGTTTTATCTAGAAAAGCAGGTAATAATAAAGCNTGTTTGTGGACTAGTGATGGAAAAACTGGNTATACAATTGAGGATAGTTCTAGAGATAATCAAGGTACTACTGTTACAATTTATCTTAATGATGAAGGTAAGGAGTTTGCATCAAAATGGCAGCTTGATTCTATAATAAAAAAATATTCTGATCACATATCTTTTCCAATATTTTTAGAATATGAAGATACTATNTATGGAGATAAAGAAAAAGGNGAAGAGGATAAAANAGAAATAAAGGTAGATCAAATAAATTCAGCTTCCGCATTTTGGAAAAGGCCTAAATCGAGTATTAAAGAAAAAGATTATAATGAATTTTATAAATCAATATCAAACGATAGTGATGATGCATTAATTTATATGCATACACAGGCTGAAGGTACTTTAGATTATTCNACATTATTTTTTATACCAAAAAAGGCTCCTTTTGATATGTTTAATGCAGATTATAAATCTGGAATAAAACTGTATATTAAACGTGTNTTTATTACAGATGATGATAAAGAATTAATGCCTACATATCTTAGGTTTGTNAAAGGAATAATTGATTCNGAAGATCTTCCATTNAATGTAAGTAGAGAAATTTTACAACAAAATAAAGTTCTTTCTAAAATTAAAACTAACTCTGTTAAAAAAATCCTCGATGAATTTATAAAACTCTCAAAAAATAAAGATTTATATAATGAATTTTATAATGAATATGGAAAACCTATAAAGGAAGGTTTGTATCAAGATTTTGANAATAAAGATACTTTAATTGATTTGGTNAGATTTAAAACTACAAAATCAAATGAAGNTTTAATATCATTTNAGGACTATTCTAAAAATATGAATAAAGGGCAAGATACTATTTACTATATAACAGGCTCAGATAAAAAATCCTTAAAATATTCTCCCCTTTTGGAAGTCTATAATAAAAAAGGGATAGAGGTATGTTTATTTGAAGATGAAATTGATGACATTGTTTTTACAGGTATACGAGAATATAAAGAATACAAATTAAAGTCTGTAAATCATTCTGACGCAACAGATAATTTAGATGATAGTAAAAATGAGTCTGAAGATAATAAAGTGTCAAAAAAGATGGATACTTTTCTAAAAAGTATGAAAAAACTTTTAAAAGATGATGTTAAAGATATAAAAGTTTCTAATAGATTAACTGATTCACCATGTTGTTTAGTGGCAGACCAAAATGATCCAACATCTCAGATGCAGCAAATGATGGAAGCTATGGGGCAGGCATCAAAAGATAAAATAAAACCCATTATGGAGATTAATCCAGATCATAAAATTATAAAAAAACTAGTTAAAATTGGCAAAGGAAAGGTATTTTCTGATTCAATAAAATTATTATACGAACAAACGTTAATTATTGAAGGGCTAAAGCCAGAAAATCCGTCTGAATTTGTCAAAAGATTAAATGAGGTTTTAAATAAATCATTATAAAACGATTTAATACAAGGGAAGTATTTATTGGAGACCTACCATTAGGCGGTTCTAATCCAATTCGTATTCAATCTATGACTACAACAGATACAATGGATACTGACGCTACAGTAGAACAATCTATTGCAATGATTAAAGCAGGTTCTGAATATGTTAGGATTACAGCCCCTAATTCTAGACAAGCTCAAAACCTTCAAAATATAAAAGATAAATTAAATAAAAAAGGTTATCCAGCTCCACTTATTGCTGATATTCATTTCACACCTAATGCAGCTGAAATAGCTGCTCAAATAGTTGAAAAAGTAAGAATCAATCCTGGGAATTATGCTGATCAAAAGAAGTTTAAAATTAGAGAATACTCAGATAAAGAGTACAAACTTGAAATTGATAGAATACATGATAAGTTTTCGCCTTTGGTAAAATTATGCAAAAAGCATGGTACGGCTATGAGAATAGGAACGAATCATGGTTCACTTTCAGATAGAATTATGAATAGATATGGGGATACTCCTTTTGGGATGGTTGAGTCTGCTTTAGAGTTTGCTAGGATATGTGAAATTTATAATTTTCATAATATAGTTTTTTCAATGAAAGCTAGTAATCCTATTGTTGTAGTACAAGCGTATCGTTTATTAGTAAAAAAAATGATTGAAGAAAATATGAATTACCCACTTCATTTAGGGGTAACTGAGGCAGGTGATGGTGAAGATGGTAGAATAAAGTCTGCTTTAGGTATTGGAACATTATTGTATGAAGGTTTAGGAGATACTATTAGAGTATCTTTGACTGANCCTCCTGAAAATGAAATTCCTGTTGCTAAAAGATTAGTTGATAGGTATTCAGATTATAAATTAGATGGTTCTTCNAAATTTGNTATTCATGATTCACATTTTGAATTAAGAAAAACTAATACTGTCTTAAATATTGGAGGAAAAAATGTTCCTAGAGTAATAGTAGATTTGAGTTTTAAAAATCATATTTCACGATGTGATTTATCAAGTTTAGGTTATACATATATGGAANAAGANGATAAATGGGGGATTAGTGATTTTGCATGTGATTANATCTATATTGGAAATAATGAACTNNATTTTAATATNCCTGGAACACTAGGTGTTATTCAAAACCTTAACGTTTGGAATNAAAATGAACGCCATTACCCATTAATATCTTTAGATGATTTAAATAAACATAAAATATCTTCTAAATTAAAATTTTTAGATTTCAAAGTTAGTGATATTAATCGCTTTTCNATTGATAATATAGCTAATGANNNTTCGTTAGTTATNTTATCCCANTCAAAAGATAGATTTGATATTATTAATCAAAAAAAACTATTTAGAAAACTTTTAGATNATAANTGTAAGATACCTATAATTTTGTCTNGTTTTTATGATAAATCATTAGAAGATTTAAAAATACAGTTATATTCAACTATTGATTTGGGCTCTTTATTAATAGAGGGTTTTGGGGATGGTATTTTTATTGAAAATCAGAATCCAGATAACAGGAAATGTATAAACAGTACTAGTTTTGGATTATTACAAGCAAGTAGAAGAAGAATATCTAAGGCTGAATATATATCCTGNCCTTCATGTGGTAGAACTTTATTTGATTTAGAAGATACAACAGCAATGATTAGGTCTATGACAGGACATTTAAAAGGAGTGAAGATAGGNATTATGGGGTGTATTGTAAATGGGCCTGGTGAAATGGCTGATGCAGACTATGGTTATGTTGGTACGGGAGTAGGNAAGATATCATTGTATAGAGGTCAGAAAATGGTCAAAAGTAGTATTGAGTCTAAATTTGCTACAGAAGCCTTGATTGATCTAATAAAGGAAGATGGTAATTGGGTAGAGCCAAATAAAGAAGGAGTTATATAAATGGAATTAATAATTAAACCCTTAAATGATATTGCAAAAAGTTACTATGAAAATCATGGACATTTTCACAGTGGTGATGCAGGCTTAGATTTATATGTNTTAGAAAATCAAATTATNAAAGCCGGCGAAACATCTAAAATAAAATTAGGAATTTCTTGTGAGAATAAAGATAACAAAGGATATTTTCTTTTCCCTAGATCAAGTATATCAAAAACTCCNTTACGTATGGCAAACTCGATAGGGTTAATTGATGGAGGTTACCGTGGAGAAATAATGGCAGTATGTGATAATATAAAAGATTATGATTACTCGATATCTAAAGGAGACAGGTTGTTTCAATTAGTTTCAGCAGATCTTTCTGAAATTACATTTAAAATAAAGGATAAATTATCCGATTCCTCAAGAGGTGAGGGTGGATTTGGCAGTACAGGGACCTAATATGTGTCATAATGTCACTATTTTTAATACTGGCATAAATTTTGAACAGTAAAGTATGTTGAGATAAAATTTGAAAAATAGGAGAAAATAAATGAAAATGAAACCATTATCTGACAGAGTCGTTGTTAAAGCTGAAGCTGCAGAAGAAAAAACTGCTTCAGGTATTATTTTGCCTGATACGGCAAAAGAAAAACCACAAATGGGTACGGTCGTAGCGGTTGGACCAGGTTCAGTATCTGATTCTGGTGCTAGTATTAAAATGACAGTTAAAGTAGGTGATAAAGTTTTATATGGTAAGTATTCTGGTACAGAAGTAACTGTAGAAAATGAAGATTATCTAATAATGAAAGAAAATGATATATTTGCGATCATATAAATTTATAGAGGAGATTAATTAAAAATGGCAAAAGATATAGAATACAATACACAAGCAAGAGCTAAATTAAAAAATGGAGTAGATGGTTTAGCTGATGCAGTTAAAGTAACATTAGGTCCAAAAGGAAGAAATGTTGTTATTGACAAAAAATTTGGTGCTCCAACTATAACTAAAGATGGTGTTACAGTAGCAAAAGAAATAGAGTTAGAAGATCCTGTTGAAAATATGGGTGCACAGATGGTTAAAGAAGTTGCTTCTAAAACATCTGATATTGCTGGAGATGGAACAACAACAGCAACAGTTTTAGCTCAATCAATAGTTTCTGAAGGTTTAAAAAATGTAACTGCAGGTGCAAATCCTATGGATATAAAAAGAGGCATTGACAAAGCTGTTATTCATGTCCTTGACTTTTTAAAGGGATTAAGTAAAGAAGTATCTAAGAAAGAAGAAATTTCTCAAGTAGGTACAATTTCTGCTAATAATGATTCATCAATAGGTAATCTTATTTCTGATGCAATGGATAAAGTTGGTAACGAAGGTGTTATTACTGTTGAAGAAGCTAAAAGTATGGATACATTTCTAGAGACTGTTGAAGGTATGCAGTTTGATAGAGGATATCTATCTCCGTATTTTGTAACAAATGCTGAAAGTATGGAAGTTGAATTAGAAACTCCTATGATTTTATTGCATGAGAAAAAAATCAGTAACATGAAAGAGTTGTTGCCAGTGTTAGAAAAAGTTGTTCAAGCTGGAAAATCATTATTAATTATTGCTGAAGATATTGAAGGTGAAGCATTAGCTACATTAGTGATGAATAAATTAAGAGGATCATTTAAAGTTGCTGCAGTTAAAGCTCCTGGATTCGGTGATAGAAGAAAAGAAATGATGCAAGATATAGCAATTTTAACGGGTGCTACAGTTATTTCTGAAGATCAAGGGTATAAGCTTGAAAATGCTGATTTATCTTATTTAGGTGAAGCTAGAACAGTTAACATTGATAAAGATAATACTACAGTAGTTGAAGGTAAAGGTGATCAAGATGCTGTTCTTGCTCGTGTAAATGAAATAAAAGTACAGATAGAGAAAACTTCTTCTGACTATGATAGAGAAAAACTTCAAGAAAGATTAGCGAAGTTATCTGGTGGTGTTGCAGTTTTAAATATAGGTGCTGCTACTGAAGTTGAAATGAAAGAGAAAAAAGCTAGAGTTGAAGATGCTTTACACGCTACTAGAGCTGCTGTTAAAGAAGGTATAGTGCCTGGTGGTGGTGTTGCTCTATTAAGATCTGTAGATTCTATTAAAACAGATAAAATGGAAGGCGATGAAGCTATTGGTGCTGAGATTCTAAAAAAAGCTCTTGAAGGTCCTATGAGACAAATAGTTGCTAATGCAGGTCTTGAAGAATCAATTATAGTAAATGAAGTTAGAAATAACAAAAGTAAAAGTTACGGATTTGATGCTAGAGCTGAAAAATATCTAGACATGATCAAAGCTGGTATTATTGATCCAACTCTTGTAACTAGAACTGCTGTTCAAAATGCTGCTAGTGTAGCAGGATTATTATTGACAACAGAAGCTGTTATTTCAGATAAACCTGAACCAGCTGCTCCAGCTGCTCCTGCAATGCCTGATATGGGTGGCATGGGTGGTATGGGCGGTATGATGTAATTCATATAAAAGTTCATAATAATAAAAAAGGCATCAAGAAATTGATGCCTTTTTTATTATATAAATAGGAAATGTAATTTTAAATAATTGATTATTCTAATTTATTAGTAGAGTATTAAAATCTAATTAGATAAACAATCTTTGCAGGTACCAATTAATAAATGCTCTGAGCTTTTTATGTTGTATTCAGAAATGTCTGGTAAAGTAATATTAACTTTAACGCAAGTTGAAATACCGCAATCTTGACATAAAAAATGAGGATGTGTTATTGAATTATCATCTGAATCTTTTGCGTATCTTTTAAGCCCTTGTTTATCAATGAAAGAATGTAAAATACCATCATTTTCTAATCTATCTAAAATACGGTAAACTGTAGTCTTATTCATTTTATTACTAAATTGATCTACTAAATAAATAGCTGAAATTGCATTTTTATTTTCATTAAATACATCCATTATTAATTTGAAAGATTTGGTTTTTCTATTAACGCTCATTTACCCCTTATTGCAATTCAGTTGCATTTGTAGTTTATAATTAATTAATATATTGCTTATATAATTTAGATAATTTAGGGGTTAATGTAATGAAAAAATTACCTGTAACTGTACTTTCTGGATTTCTTGGTGCAGGAAAAACAACTGTTTTAACAAATATACTAAACAATAGAAAAGGAAAAAAAGTTGCTGTTATCGTAAATGATATGAGTGAAATTAATATTGATAGCAGCATGATTAAAAATGATGTTTCGCTTAATCACCAAGAAGAAAAACTAGTAGAAATGAGCAACGGATGTATATGTTGCACACTACGAGAAGATCTTTTAATAGAGGTAGCTAATTTAGCTAAAGAAGGAAGTTTTGACTATTTACTTATTGAATCTACAGGTATTTCAGAGCCCCTTCCTGTTGCAGAAACTTTTACATTTGAAGATGAGAGTGGTATATCACTTTCAGACGTTTCTAAATTAGACACTATGGTAACTGTTGTGGATGCAGTCAACTTTCTTAAGGATTATAATGAAGCTAAATATTTGAAAGAAGTTGGAGAATCTTTAGGTGAAGAAGACGAGCGAAGTGTTGCAGATTTACTTGTTGATCAAGTAGAGTTTGCAGATATTATATTAATAAGTAAAACAGATTTAGTTAAAAAATCTGATATTGAAAAGTTAAAAGTTATTATTAAAACATTAAATACTGATGCTGATATTATTCCTATTTCTAATGGAGAAGTAACTTTAGAAAAGATTTTAAATACTGGTTTATTTAACTTCGAACGTGCCCAACAATCTCCAGGTTGGTTAAAAGAGATGCGTGGTGAACACATACCTGAAACTGAAGAATATGGAATCAGTAGTTTTGTTTATGAAGCTCGCAAACCTTTTTATCCACAAAAGTTTCACGACTTTTTACATAGCAAAGATCTTTCTGGAAAATTAATTAGATCAAAAGGATTTTTTTGGCTTGCAACGCGCCCAATGTATGCAGGTAATTGGAGTCAAGCAGGAGGTATAGCGCATCATGGTTTTGCGGGTTTATTTTGGAAAGCTATTCCTAAAAATCGGTGGCCAGAAGAGCAAGAAGCTTTAGATTATATCAAAGAAAAATGGGTTGAACCGTTTGGTGATATGCGACAAGAGTTAGTTTTTATAGGTCAAGGTTTAGATAAGAATAAAATTTTTCAATCATTAGATGAATGTCTTTTATCAGATGAGGATTTATTAAAAGGCAAAAAACATTGGAGTAAATTTTCAGATCCCTTTCCTAAATGGGGAGAATTAGCATGACATCGTTAATTCAAGCCTCTGCTAAAAATCTAAAAAAAAATTATTCTATTTCTAATGAATATTCAAATATTAATAATATTTTTAATGAAAAGATTAATATCTCAATTTGGAAAAGAAACCTTAGTAGCAATATTGAAAACGCGGTAAAAATATTATTAAATAAAAATTCAGATCTTGAATTTTCAGAATTACTTAACAAATATAATTCTATGGAAATTTTAATCAATAAGTTTGGCGAAGATGAAAAGTTATTATGCTTTTATAAAGATATTACAAATTTAATTGAAAAATTTTGTAGTTTATTTAATATAAAAGATTCTTGGTTAAGAATTGATGCGATAGATAAACCGATGTGTCCACGTTTTCATTCAGATTATGTTAAATGTAGATTGATTACAACTTATTTAGGGCCAGCGACACAATGGTTACCAAATAGTTTAGTAAATCGTGATAAACTTGGACATGGAAATAATGGTTTGCCTGACAATGAATCAGGATTATTTTCAAAATATAGTGATATTAAACAGATGAATGTAGGTGATGTAGGTTTATTAAAAGGTGAAGCTTGGATTAATAATGAAGGTTTTGGCTTAGTTCATCGCTCTCCAGATGTCATAGAAAACCACAAACGTCTATACGTAACACTTGATTTCGATGATTTATATAGAAGTATATTCAATCATAATTCCAATTTTATTTAAAACTAATCTAATATTATTTAATAATTATTAATTGAAAAGGTTATTAGTTTATAATTAATAAAGTTATGAGTGGTATTATAGCGAAGAAAAACAGTAACAATCTCCATAAATGAAATATAGCTGTAAGTAGTTTTTTATATTCATCTTCTGTTCCTGGAAACATATTTTTAAAAACACTATAACCACTATAAATATGAGATATCATTATATGGCTAAAAGTCATAAAAATGAAGTTTATTAGAATGAAATACGATAAGAATTCAATATTAAGCATTAGAACTAATAAATAACCTGAGTCCTGTTATCTTTAATGTTAGCTGTTTCTTTTTGATCTTCTAAAAATAAACTACTTTGAGTATTTTTAAGCTTTTCAAGTTCATTACTTTTATATAATGATAAATCCATTGAATTTTCATCAGGTAACTCATTAACTCTAAAAAGTACAATACTTTCATTATCAATAGGATTCATTGTAAAATCTAATCCTTCATCAAGAGTTAAAAGAAATCCTTTTAGTTCAGGTATACTTATAAGCGTATTTCTTAAATCAGTATTTATAAAAGATAATAGAAAATCATTAATACTACCTTTATGATTTCTAATTAATATATTCTTGGATGCAGCTTCATCATTTTCTAGCCAATATGAAAGTGGATCAAAGCTATCTATATCTTCTTGAGATAAATCAGATAAAAAATCAGAATAGTTATTTAACATAGAATTAAACTCTACTTTAGCTAATTCACATTTTTTAGCATAAGTTAGCTCTTTCTCTAACCTATCTTTGATTCCTGATTCTTCTAAGGGTATATAACCTTCTGATAATTCTTCTTTAATATGAAATATTCCTATATCATTAAATCCATTAGTTTTTCTATCTGAATTGATATTTAATAATTTTATTTCACCAATATCATTTGTAAATGCAAATTCTATAATTTTTCTGCCAGCTCCAATGATATTATAAAATGGAGCACTACTTCCATCTAATTTTTTTGTTTGAGTTCCTAAACCACTTCCACTTAAACTAAATTCATTTGAAAGAGTAATCTCTTTACTTAGAGAATAGGTATTATTTTTTTCTACAGCTGTATCAAATCCATTTCTTCTAGCAGATTTCCTAAAATCTTTTGCTAATTTTTTTATTGAATCTTTTTCATTTTCATTTAAATCATTCATATTCCATTTAACAAATTGAACTACTCTTCTAGTATCTTTTTTCAAATTATAAGATTCATCATCTTTAATTGAATTATAATAATCTTGAATTTCATTATCGGTTATTTCCACCTCTATATCTGATAATGAATATGTAAGATAATCTAAATTATAGATACCTTGCTCTAATAATAATTGATCTTTTAATTCTAACTCCGATAATGATTGAGTAGAATTAATTATATAATTTAACTTAACATTAGCTAACTGTCTTTTCATCGTTGAAAACCAGTTATTCCATCTAGATGAACCTTGTGTTTTAATTTGCAAATCTTGTTGAGGAAATGTTAATGCAAAAGCATCATTTAACTTACTATATAAAATTCCATTATCAACTGAAGCTTCATATAATACCTGATTAAAAGTTGAATCAACCATAAATAACCCAAGTATCTCTAATTCAGCTTTATAAGTAGGGTTGAAATTTGGATAATTTTTAATAAAAGCTAATATTTCTTCTAGATGAGGACTATTTTCATTTGGATCTTCTGAAACTAATTCTAAATCAGATACAAATTGGCTATTAACTTTTTCATTTATTAATGATGACCAAACTTGATTTAGTGCGTTAATTGTATCTAATTGTTGATCTGTTGCACTATAAGGTGAATTTGGACCAAAAGGATTAGCTCGATTATGAAAAAAACCAGGATTATTATTATATCTCCTAAAATATTCTTCAACAGTAATACTTATATTTTGATTATCTGAGCATGCTACAAATCTTTCCGGGTCACAGTTTTCACTATTACCTCTATCTGAGCTAGTGCTACTAAAAATACTACCAAATCCGCCCATTGCTAATATAAATAATACTACTAACCCGTACAAAACTGGTGCAGATTGATCTCTAAGTGTTGACATTTTCATATTTATTACTCCGCTAAATTAAAATTTTTTCTGTGGAGATAAGCGGGGTCGAACCGCTGACCTCTTGAATGCCATTCAAGCGCTCTCCCAACTGAGCTATATCCCCAATAAAATAGAAAGATAATTTATTTTCATTAAATCTTTTAGAAAAGAAAAATAATTTATCTTAAATTTTGAAACAAAATTATTAATAAAACATAAAATTAATCGATGACAATATTTAATACATACAGACAATATATTTTAATTTTTTCACTTTCCTTATTATTAGGTTTGATTAGATGGTCTATTTTAGATAGAAATTTTCCGTTAATTTCTAAACCAAATATTATTGTAGACGAATTTATAAATTTTAATGACTTTAAAGATGTTGTAGATAATAACAGTTATCCAATAGTTGATGCTCGTGATTTCTATTCATATGAAGAGGGTTTTATTGGTAACGCTTATAATTTAGATATAGATTTAATTTATGAGTCAGATGAAGAATCTATTATAAATATTAATAATATAATTGATAATCATGGTTACAGAGATAATTTAATAAATGTNGTCGATAGTAAATTTTCAATTGTTGATGTAAANAATGATAATCAAAAAATTATTGTATATTGTTGGAGCCCTACATGNGATAGAGCTGAGGAATTAATAAGTATATTAATCGATACGAGTGAATATTTTGGTAGTTTTGGAAAATATTTTAAAAAAAGNGACTTTTCAATTTATAAAGGTGGATGGGAAGAATGGGATTCTATCCTTNAACAAAAATAATGTACAGAATAGTATTTAACATATTATTATCATTTAGTTCNATATANATNGCATATANATTTATCTTTGCTAGTTTAGATAAAATAGTAAACCCAGCTAATTTTGCTAAAGATATAAGTAACTATGAAATTACACCTTACTGGATGAATAATTTAGTAGCATTGACTTTACCATGGATAGAATTAATTTGTGGAATATTAATNGTTNTAGGTCTGTTNTTATTTATNNATAAAAAATCAAATTTNATAGATATTCCAAACAATATAATCATACTAATGTTGTTATGGTTTGTATTCATATTATCTATTGCTGTTTATAAAGGTTTAGATATAGATTGTGGATGTGGAATAAGTGAAGATAAAACTACTCCGATGCAAAGATTGATTGAAGATATTTATTTGCTTTTAATTACATTCTTTATAAAATTTAGAATTAAAATACTGAGTTTTTTTGAATAGGAAATATAAATGAAAAAATANGCTATACTTTTTTTANTGTTAAGTTCATCATTAATTTTTGGAAATTTTTCATCAGAAAATGGAATNAAATTAGTTTTAACATCTAATGTTAANGGTGANACTGANCCTTGTGGCTGAAAAAAGAAGCCTATGGGCGGTCTTGCTCGTAAATCAACAATAATAAATNATCTTAAAAATCAGAACAATGAAGTGATTGTNGCTGATGCTGGAAATTTATTTTTTAAGAAAGATAAGATTTCTAGTGGTATTACAATAGANACAGCAAAAGAAACTGCAAAGATTATTGTTGACTGNTTTAATGCTATTGGTTGTGATGTTTTTGCACCAGGTTCGCATGATTTTGCTGCTGGTTTTGAATTTATAAAAGAATTAGAAGNAAGNTCTAATTTTCCATANATATCTGCTAATATATTTAGTAAGAACGGTGAAAAGTTATATGATCCTTATGTAATTGTTGAGAAACAGGGTAAGAAAATAGGCTTTTTAGGTTTNTCATCTGTATTTTTAAATGAAGGTTTNACAGTTAAGGATCCATTTAAGGTTTTAAAAAATATAATTGNAGAATTNGAATCAAAAACTGATATGATTATATTACTATTTAATGCNTCTGAAAAAGATTTAAATAGACTTAAAACTAAAGATTATGCTATTGATTTTACAATTAGAAGTCGTTCTAATTTACCTCCTGCNGTTTCAAAAGATGGGGGGAGTGCATCAATACCAATATACAGTATTGGAATGAGAGGTAAATATGTTTTTGAATTTGATATCAATATTGGAGATCGTTCAAGCGAATTTTTAGATATAATGTATTTACAATCTCAATTAGAAAANTCAGAAAAATTTTTAGCTAGCTATAATATTGATTTTGAAGAAAGTATTGATTTAGATACCGAATTTAAAGATGACCCTAANTCNCTTAATCAAATAAAGAAAAATTTAAANAAAAGAGATGATTTAAGCTCAGTATTAGATAACAAAGTAAATTATTTCTCATTTAAAAAATATTCATTNGATAANCAAATTAAGGATGATTTAAAAATTATCAANATCATTGATAAAGGTAAAAAAAGAATGGTTGACTTACTTGGNCCGTTNCCGGANCCACATAAAGGTCATAATCATTAATATANTTCTTGATTTAATATTGAATTTGACATAATATTATTCTCTATTTTTAGTAGAAAATTGCGAAAGTAGCTCAGCTGGTAGAGCATCACGTTGCCAACGTGAGGGTCGACGGTTCGAATCCGTTCTTTCGCTCAATGGCCTCTCTTTTTATAGGGGGGCCTTTTTTTGGCGTTGTACCCAAGTGGTAAGGGAGCAGTCTGCAAAACTGTCATTCGCCGGTTCGATCCCGGCCAACGCCTCAATGCCGAGGTGGTGAAACTGGTAGACACAAGGGACTTAAAATCCCTCGAACATTACATGTTCGTGCCGGTTCGATTCCGGCCCTCGGTACAAAATAAAGTCTCCATTTATGGAGACTTTATTTTTTTATAACAATTTTAATTGTTTTTTTATACTAATTGAATTTAAATTTTTAGGTAATGTCAAAGTCTAATTCTCCATATATAAAGTTTACATACACACTTATTGGTCTCAAAGGTGAGCCTCAAGAAAAATCTTATATGCTTAATCTTAGTTATATTGTATCAATTGAGTCCATTACTAATCATGAAATAAAAATAACAATGAGTAATAGTAAAATTGTGTTAATAGATTTAGGAATAAATAATAAGGCTTCTGTGGTAATGGATGATATTTTAGATTTAACTGCTGTAGGTTCAGATTATAATGTTTATAATATTAATTCAATTGATAAATAATTTTTGAATTAAAAAGTACATTACCATTTGAACATATAATTAAGTAAAAATAATAATATGAATCGTTATATTACTAGTATGTATGGCAATAAAATATTTCTACCACTTTTATCCCTTTGTCTATTTTCTTGTGTTTATTTTAACACATTTTATAATGCTGAAAATTCTTTTAAGCAAGCTAATGAAATAATTGATGCTACATCCTCATATAATAACAGTAATAATGATATCCCAACAAATGCAAAAAAACTTTTAAGAGAATCGATATCTAGCAGCAACATTGTAATTAATGAATATGCAGAAAGCAAATATGTTGATGATGCAATTTATTATATGGCGAGATCTTATTTTTCATTATCAGAATTTTATAAAGCTGAAAAATATTTTACTCAAATTGTTCAAAATCATACAAACAGTCCATATTATTATGAATCAAAATTATGGTTGGAGTACACATATTTTAAACTAAACGAATTAGATTCTATAATTTCGAATGTTAAACAAATTGAAGATGAATTAAAAACACAAAATTATAAAAAAAATAAAGATTTACTATTTTTATTATATAACCTTAAGGGCGATTATTATATTGAAACAAATGACATGGATAAAGGGTTTATTCAATACGAAAAAGCCTTAGAATACGTTAGTACAAAATCTAAAAAAGTAATGATATATTCTAAACTTGCTTTCATTTCTGAATCTAAGCAAATGTATCAAAAGTCTGCTGATTACTTAGATCTGGTTCAAAATTTTTCTATTATAGAAGAAACTAAAATTGATGCATTTAGAAAATGGCTAGAAATGATGAAAAAGATAAAAAATTATGATAAAATCATATCTAAAATTCAAAATAGTATAAACTCTTCAGAATTTGATTCAGAAAAATTAAAAGATGAATTTAATATGGAGTTAGCTATTGCATACATGTATAATAAAGAATTTTCTAAATCTAAAGTTATATTTTTGGATATTATAAATTCTTCAAATCAAAGACAGATAAAATGTGAATCTTATTATTGGTTAGGTCACATATCCTTAATGCATGAATTTGATTTAGAATTAGCTAAAGAGTATTTTGATTTAGTACTTGAAACAATGAGAACTTCTGATTTTTCAAAAAAAACTAAAGAATATTTAAATGAAATGAAATCATATGATAAACTTATAAATGAATATAATTTAAACAATGAAGAAGATATGCCTATTATTGATGAAGATAAATTAAATAGAAATTCAAACGAGTTTATAAACAAGAAAATTCAAAAAGATTCTTTGTTATTTATAATTGCTGAAAAATTATATTTTGATTTTAGCCAAACAAAAAAATCAATTGATAAGCATTCTGAATTAATAAATAAATATCCAGATTCAAAATATATATCAAGATCAAATAATATAATAAATAAGTTGAGAGGTAGTGATGATTATATTATTTCAGCAAATATTGATTCAATAAAATTTTTAAGAGATTCAGCGTGGAGCTTATTTGATTATGACAAACAATCATCTGTTAATATGTTCCTTGAAATAGCTCAAAAATATAGTGATTACCAATCATACTATAGCTTAGGCATAATATATGAGAATCATTTATATCAGCCTGAATTAGGCATTAAATACTATATAGAAAGCTTTATCAATACAGATGACAAATCTTTTAGAAGTGTTTTAAAAAATAAATTACTATTATTAGAAGAGTCTATAAAAAGTAAGATTGATACAATTGAACAAAAAAATAGTTATGTTAACGGTTTGAATTTTATTATTGAAGATTTTAATCTTGACTCCGCTATTTTTTATTTTAATATTTCAAATAAATTGAATGAATCTAATGAACTTAAACTGATAATTGATAATTATATAAAAAATATCAATGATATAGATTTTAAAATTATAAAAGACTCAATTATTATAGAAAATTGGAAACATAAAAAATATTCTAAGGTAGAATTAGATTCAATATTGTTCAGTATGGCTAACACTTCATTTTGGTATTTTAAAAATATTGANCTTAGTCAAAAATATATGGAAGTTATATTTTTTGATGATACATCNAAACAATTTGATGCTTTTTCTAAATTAAAACGAAGAATAAAACAAAATGATTTTAAATTTGATAGTTCTAATACACAATTCAATGAATACTTTTTAAAATCAGAACAATATTTTAATTTTTATAACNTAATTNATGATTCTCAATATATTTATAAAGATGACATATTAAAATATAATANTTTATTAAATTACTTTTCTGAAAATTTACATGATAACATTGANCTTGATTCNATAAAATTAGGACAACAAAAAACTGATAAAATGGAAATTATTAATAATTCAATACCTGTTATTAATGGTAATAAAATGATTCCTATTGATTTAGATATTAAAATAGATAATGAACAATAAAACAAAAATTCAAATATTGTGGTCCATGAGAAAATGGCCAAAAGATTATGTGAANTGGAGATTAACTACAGCATANCCAAATGGTTGGAAATATGCAATTATGCATCCTATAATATTTTTTAAAGATTTATGGAATTACTTAAATTGGTGTCAAATGATTGATAGAGATATTAAATAGATATGTTAAGCTTAAAAATTAAAGATNTTATATTTAAATCTCCATTAATTGCGGCAAGTGGNACTTTTGGGTATGGNGATGAAGNCCAAAATATTGTTGATTTTAATAAAATTGGATGTATAATAACAAAATCAATTACAGNTGAGANACGTGANGGTAACGCTCATCCTAGAATTATTGAATCAACAAGTGGAATGTTAAACTCTATTGGTTTAGCAAATGTTGGTGTAGCAGATTTTTGTAAAAATAAAATAAGCAAATTAAATCAGTTAAAAACTCATTTTATTGTCAGTATAGCCGGCACAACTTTTGATGATTATATTAATGTGTTAGAAAAAGTTGAAAATAGTCAAGGTAATCATNTCGGCTATGAAATTAATGTTTCATGTCCTAATGTAAAAGCTGGTGGTATGGAATTTGGAATAAATAAAGATATGGTTTTTAAACTAACTTCTAAACTTCGTAAAATGACTAGCAGAATACTGATAATTAAACTTAGTCCTAATGTCACAGACATTGAGGATATAGCGCTTTCAGCTGAATCTGCAGGTGCAGATGCAATTAGTGCAGTTAATACTTTTTTAGGTACAGCTATAAACNACAAGACNGGAGAGTTTATTTTAAAAACAAAATTTGGTGGATTATCAGGTCCAGCNATAAAGCCNCTTGCTTTAGCAAAAGTTTATAAAATATATAATAATGTTAGTATACCAATTTTAGGAATGGGTGGAATTACAAATTTTACAGATATAATTGAATTTTTAAGAGTAGGTTCAACTATGGTTCAGGTAGGAACATTAAATTATAGAGACCCATCACATATATGTAAATTTTATGATCAAATCAAAATATATATGACTGATAATAAAATTAAAAATATAATAGATTTAGTAGGAGATTGTAAGTGATAAAAAAAATTATATTTTGCATAGTTTTATTTTTATTAAGTTGTGCTCCTTCACCACGATATACCTCAGAAAATATAATTTATGGTATTGCTTCCCATTATGGTCATAATGACGGTTTTGATGGCCAATTAACAGCTAATGGTGAAATATTTGACCAACANGGTTTAAGTGCGGCACATAAAACATTACCGTTAAATTCATGGGTAAAAGTAACAAATTTAGATCGTTTAACNAGACCTACAGTAAAATTAAAAATAAATGATAGAGGTCCATATGTAGGTAATAGAGTTTTAGATTGTTCTTCAGAAGCTGCAAAGAAATTAGGTTTTTTTGAACAAGGGACAGCAAANGTTAAAATTGAGATAGTTAAATGGGGNGATAATAAGTATTACAAAAATCAATGAAAATAGATAAAAAAAATAGAAGTATCGTTAATATATTTGGAGCACCATTAATAATTTTTTCAATTATTTTTAATAATTATTCATTTTATTTTTTAATTTTNNTTATAACTTTTTTCTCCTTTTTTGAGTTTATTAATTTACTTNTAATGAGAAATAAGTTAACTGTTTCAAAATTAATAATAGGTTTTTTATGGGTNTCATCAATAGGTCTATTTATTCCTCTGTATCAATCACTATTAATTCCAAAAGAATTTATTTTAATAATATTTGCATCTGTCTGGATAACAGACTCAGCTGCTTATGTNATGGGTAAGAAGTTTGGAAANAGAAAAGTTTTACCTTCTGTTAGTGCTAATAAAACATGGTTTGGAAGTATNTCAGGGCTAACCTTTTCTGTATTATTTTTACTAATAATTTATTTTAATTTTAGTAAAGAATATTGGCCTGAAAATTTTCAACTATTCGATATTATTTTTATTGGATTAATTACCGGTTTATTTAGTCAATTTGGTGATTTTCTAGAATCTTACTTTAAGAGGAGTTTAAAAGTAAAAGACTCAAGTAACTTTCTACTTGGTCATGGTGGTTTTTTAGACAGATTTGATTCTATGTATACTGTAAGTTTTGCAACATATTTTTATTTATTATTAGCAGGGTTTTATGGATAAAAAAGATATTAAAGTAATATTAGCAACTGACTGTGGATCAACAACGACAAAAGCAATATTAATTGAATATATTCAAGGTGAATATAGGTTAACTTACAGGGGTGAAGCACCTACAACGGTTGAAGCTCCATTTGAAGATGTTACCAGGGGTGTTTTAAACTCGATAATTGAATTAGAAGAATTATCTAGTAAAACTATCTTAGATCGAGATAGAATTATTACACCAGCAGTAGAAGATAAAGGTATTGATGTTTATATATCAACAAGTTCTGCTGGAGGCGGCTTGCAAATGATGGTTAGTGGTGTGGTTAGAAGTATGACTGGAGAAAGTGCACAAAGGGCTGCTTTAGGAGCTGGAGCAATTGTTATGGATATACTGGCATCCAATGATAAAAGATTATATCATGAAAAAGTTAAAAGAATTAGACAATTAAGACCTGATATGGTGTTACTATCAGGCGGAGTTGATGGTGGGACTGTTTCTCATGTTGTTGAGCTGGCTGAAATAATTAAAACTGCAAATCCTAAACCGAGGCTAGGTATGAATTATAAACTTCCAATCATTTATGCTGGGAATAAGGAAGCTCAAAATAATATTTCAGAAACATTAGATGAGTCGACTGATTTAATTATGGTCCCAAATATTAGACCAACTTTAGAGAGAGAAAATTTAAAGCCTAGCAGAGATAAAATTCACGATTTATTTATGGAGCATGTAATGGCTCAAGCTCCAGGATATAATAAGTTAATGGAATGGACAGATCACCCAATAATGCCTACACCAGGAGCGGTAGGAAAAATGATTAAAAAGATTTCAGATGTTGAAGATATATCTGTTGTTGGTGTTGATATTGGTGGAGCTACTACTGATGTTTTTTCTGTTTTTGACGGTGAATTTAATAGAACTGTCAGTGCAAATCTTGGTATGAGTTATTCTATTTGTAACGTATTATCTGAAGCAGGAGTTTCAAATATTTCAAAATGGGTTCCTTTTGATATTGATGAAAAAAAACTAACAAATAGAATAGCAAATAAAATGATTAGACCTACAACAATTCCACAAACTTTAGAAGATTTAAAAATTGAACAGGCATTAGCAAGAGAAGCTTTAAGATTATCTTTTATTCAACATAAAGAGTTTGCAGTATCATTAAAAGGAGTTCAACAAGAGAGAACAATTTCAGACACATTTGATCAGAAAAGTTCAGGTGAAACAATTGTAGATATGCTAAAATTAGATTTGATAGTGGGTTCAGGAGGAGTTTTATCTCACGCTCCAAGACGTTCCCAAGCTATGCGAATGATTATTGATTCTTTTCTACCAGAGGGTTTTACTGAAATTGCTGTCGATTCGATTTTTATGATGCCTCAATTAGGCGTTCTATCTACTTTTCATGAAAAAGCTGCTTTAGAAGTTTTTCATAAAGATTGTTTGATAAAATTAGGAACATGTGTTGCTCCTCTAGGACAATTTAAAAATGGTAAATCTTTATTTAATTATTCTATTATAATAAATGATGCATTATTAGAATTTAATTATAATACAGATGATTTGTTAGATAATGCAATATATTATCATAATGGAATATATATTGACACTATTGGTCATTGGCAATATGCTAGTAATTTATTAGCAACAACTTGCATAGAAAAAACCTATGATATGACAAATCAAAATCTTATAGAAACTGAAAAGACTGAAATAACACATGATATATATGATAGATTCTCTTCAGAATTAAATTATAAGTTAGATAATGGAATATGGAATTTAGATTCTGATATTACTTATGTTTATTATTCAGTAACTTCATCAGTTGTTAATTTAAATATAAACAAAGAACTTCTTAAAGTAACAGACCTATTAGGAAGAGAAACAAAACAAACAAATCAACCTCTCTTTTACATCTATGATGACGGAACATTAGAGAAAAGAATAGTTATAGA
>NHBL01000037.1 GCA_002167465.1 bacterium TMED6 | reverse complement strand
ACAATCAGATTCTCCAAATGAAACATCCAAAGGACTTCCAGATGTGTCTGATACTGCGCCAGTACCTAATGATAGGCATNCATCTTCAGGAAATGTTCCTGTTAAATTTGTTAAAACGCCATTACTCCCAGCAGGAATAACTGCACCAGAAAAAGAGAATCCAAGTACTGTTTCATTACTACCAACTGAAACAGTAAACCCTGCATCTTCAGCCAAACCGCCTGATGCACTAGAAAAACTTGCCCCTTCAACATCAAATTGAAAACCAGTAATATCATCATCTGTTTCCATTAAAATTTCCATTGTTGTTCCTGAATAATTTCCTATAGCTATCATTACCTCATTACTAAAAGCAAAAGATAAAATAAGCGTAAGAATAATATTTTTTATAAAATACATTTTGTTTGCACTCCTATTATTTTTTTATTTAATTAAATTTTTATTAGTCTGAATATTTACGAATTCATTTTCTAAATTTAGAATAACAATTCGTATCCTGCAATTATTATATGAGATTGATTCTCCTTTATAAAAAATTTGTAAAATAGATATTCTATAATCTATGTTAAGAATATTAGAAAAATATGAGAACTATATTATATATCTATTTTAGCTTTGGGTTAATTAATGATTATGATGATGAATTGGTTTTTCTTTAATTTCATCATGATGATCATGGCTACCAAAATAGCTGTTTAATTGCAAAATTAATAAAACTGTTCCGGCAACGATAAGACCATAGTTAGAAAACAATGATATTTTATTGAAATAATTACCCCTAAACATAGATAAAATTGGAAATACAATTAGAAGGACAATTATTTGACCCAATTCAACCCCTACATTAAAAGATAGAATTTGTGATAGGTTTAAATCAATNCTTGATGCTGAGGCAACTTCTTGGAGTTTTGTTGATAATCCAAAACCATGAATTAACCCAAAAATAAAAACCATTAATAGTAGATTTGGTGCATTAATAGAAAATATTTTTTTAAAGCCATCCAGATTTTCAAAGCCCTTATATATAACACTAAATGCAATAACTGCATCAACTAAATATGCATTAGCAGTAATCTGCCAATAGGTTGCAAATACAAGTGTAATACAATGTGCAATTGTAAAAGCTGTTATAAATTTAAAAATATCAAAATAATTATTTAAAAAGAAAAGAACACCTATTAAAAATAGAATATGATCATAACCAGTAACCATATGTTCAGCACCAAAATAGCCCCAACCAAAAAGAGAAGCATCTGACATAGCGCTTGCTGTAGACTCTGAAACTCCATGAGTAAAAACCACACCTAAGCTAATCAATGAAAAAATAATTTTTCTAATAAATATCATAATATAAACTACAGTCTTTTTTTTTATTTTAGAATTAGTTTAAAATTAAATTAAGCACTAATACAACATCTTGAACATTTACTGCGCCATCCATATTCAAATCAGCAGACTCATTATATTCAGCTCCCAAGACTAAATTAACCGCCAAAATAACATCTTGAACATTCACTAGTGTATCACCATTAATATCGCCCGGTATTTCTTGTTGACATGTTAATGTTGTCAGAAATTCTGAAGCAGAGCTCGGCTCTGAAATTAATGTTTCACAGATTTCAGAATCATTCATTAAGTAAAATTGTGCCCATTGTAAGGCTTTTTCTCTAGCTTCTGTTTCATAAGCTGCTCCGTGACCACCTCCAGCTACTTCAAATAACATTTTACTTGTTGTCTCAGGTGTATTATCATAAATATCTTGTCCAAGTAAACCATCATAATCAGGAAGCTCATTTATTTCAAATTGACCAGCTACAATAAATGTTGGAATATCATGATCTAACATCTCAGGAACTAGACATATACAATAACCACCATCTATAGGACATAAATCACAGTCCTCTAAAATAATAGTAGGATTCAAAGCAATACCAGCCTTAATAGAGCTCACATTTGGATGATCTAAAGTTAGAGCAATCTGAGATGCTCCACCACCCATTGAGTATCCAGATACAATAAAACTATCTGAGTCAATCATACCATACAATGGAGAAGCCATTCTTTCATTTTCTTGTTTAATTGTTGTAATAGCATCGATTAAACCCTCAGCTCTTCCAATGTGCCATTCATTTATTTCATCATTTGGTCCTATAATCATNGCAGTAAAGCCATATGAGGCAAAATATTCAGCCCAATCAGCCATTGAAGTACTTCCACCCCCATAGCCTGGAGTAAAAATGATAGATTTAAATGGGGGTTCAGCATCAATTGGATAATATAATCTACCATCTAAATAATCTGGTCCATTTCTTAAACCATCTGATTCGGTAATAATTTGATAATCATATGGACCATCAGCTTCACCACCGCCACCGCCACCACCGCCAATTTCTTGACACTGATTAGTTTCTTCATTCCACTCACAATAAGCAGACCAATAGAGACAATCAGCCTGATTTAANTCATAACATTCAGAAAAAATAAAACTTGTTAAAACAAAAATTGATAATAATACGCTTCTCATAACTTATTTTCCTTTAATATATAATACTTCAGTGAATTAATTAAAAAATTTATANAATAAAATTATATTATCGATATATTTTTACATCTAGTTACAATGTAGTTNGTTAGTAATTAATCAAATATTTTGTCGTCTATGCCCTTATTAATAATATAATTTTTGTAATTAACTGTTATAGTACCTTCAACAATTGAATCATTAGACATCAATGATGCATCTTGACCAATAATATTACTAGCATCTTTATTAAGCCAATTGAATAATTTTTTATCTTTAATATAGTATTTAACAATGGATTGTTCTGGCATATAATAATCATCATAAAATTTGTAATAATTGTTGATTTGAAATAATTTCAAAGTATCTAATTTGGTGGTTACATTTTTAATAACCCAATTAGATGTATCAATTTTTACTTCAACTGTTGGATTAAATGTTAACCTAGAATATTCATTTGGCATCTCAAGTTTAAGACTATCTACAATTAAATCTCCAACAATTATAATATCATGAATATTAGATTTATCTTTAAAACTCGATATCTTTAAATTTTTCAAATTATCAAAATTATCATTAGGTGAAGTAAATAAACCAGTTTTAGGTAATATGCCAAACCCTTTAGCTTTTACTTTTATTTTATCTGGCTGCTTGTAAAATACCTTGTACTTTTTTTTAGGCATTCTAAAAGCTGGAATCTCTAATCTAATTATCATATCAACTTTGTAATCGTTAATAGAATTAAACTGTTCATTTGTTTGGTTGATATAATAGTTTTTTAATTCTTCATTAGATGAAAAATATATGCCACACAAAAATATTATTAATAAAAATCTAAAAAATATCATTCTAAAATATCCCTATTTGTAAAATTGAAATATGCCATCAAAATAAATAAAAAAGACCATGAAAAACATACCAAAAAGCAGTTAATAAAAATTTCATTTGGGACAGGATAATGAAATGCTAATAAAAATATATCAATGTAACCTGTAAATAAATATGGATCTATTAGTTCAAAAATATCAATTGGAATAAACGAAATAGCTGAACCTACAAATACAATGCTTATTGTTGAGATTATAGGTGTAACACTATTTTTTGAAAAAGATGAGAAAAATAAGCATAAAGAAGCGACAGTAATCATCACAAAATTTGAAAAAATAAAGCCTAACATAAATCTCCAAANAATATCATCTTCAGATAATAGTAAGATTCCTTTATGAAAAACAATTAGTTCTCCATCTCCTAAAATAAAATATGATATAATTAAGCTGTATAAGAAAAAATAAAACATCATCATTGAAGTATATAAAAATACTACAAATACTTTAGCAAAAAATACATCCCTTCTTAAAATTGCTCTGGTAAGATAAATTCTAAATGTACCTTTAGAATATTCACCAGAAATGATTTCAGAAGGAATAATTGTAGATAAAAATGGCATGTGAGTAATTAAAATTGCAATAATTAAGTACGCAGACAAATATCCATTTATGATAGATCCAATAAATATAAATGAATCTTGCATTTGTCCATAAATTTTAGTTTCAAGAGAAACTGCTCCATAATCTATAGCGTAAACTATTGCAGGTATCAGTAAAGAAATTAAAATAAAACTAATATAAGTTCTTCTCTTGTAGAATGCTTTTAAAAGCTCATTATAAAAAAGATTTATCATATTAGAAATACTCAATCAAATTAGATTCTTTGCTTATTTTATATATTTCATTATCTTGAAGTAAAGCGTTCATTGAATTGATTGTATCATTTGTTTTTGATTCAATTAAAATATTATCATTAAAAGAATTTATATATTNAAATGAATCACTTTGTTTAATTTGAGATATTGCTAATGTTGGATTTTTAACGCTTAANACCCATCTTCTACTTTTAATAAATTGATCAGAAAGCGAAGCTGAATTAGAACATAACCCATCTTTAAAAACAGTAAAGTCTGTACACAATTCTTCNACATCTTTTAAATTNTGTGTACTTAAACAAATTGTTTTTCCTTCTGATTTTAAATTTTTAATAAGACGAATCATATCATTAATACCNTTAGGATCTAATCCATTATTAGGNTCATCTAATACTAAGATTTTAGGATCATGCAGTAGTGCTTGAGCAATACCTAACCTTTGCTTCATTCCGTATGAATAAGCACTTACTTTATCCAAAGACCTGTTTGATAATTCTACTAAATCAAGAACATAATCAATTCTTTTAATATTAACATTTGATACCCTTGCTAATATCTCTAAATTTTTTCTTGCTGATAAATATTCATAAAAAGTTGGAGATTCAATTAAATATCCAAAATCATGCCTAAGTATCATATCATTTTTTGTTAAAAGTCNATCTTCATAATATATTTCTCCAGACCAATCATAAATTAACCCTGGTAAGATTTTCATAAATGTTGATTTACCACTTCCATTAGCCCCTAAAATTCCAAAAATAGAATTTTCAGGAATAGAAAATGTGATATCTTTTAACGCCTTAATGGTTTTATAATTTTTTGAAATATTTTTAAAATTTAGCATAATTAATTTAAAATAAAATTTACAAGCTGAATAACATCAAGCACATTTACTTGATTATTTAAATCTAAATCACTCTTTAAATACAAACAATGTGATTGATTTTGATATAGAATTTGATTTACTAAATATATAATATCCAACACATTAGTTTGCCCATCATAATTAATATCTCCAAAATCTGAATTTTTACAAATTGAAAATTCAGTAATGACAGCTCTATGGTCTGATGGCCAAGGATCGCAATCATAAATATAAGAGTTTATTGGATTTAAGTTTTCATTTAATCCATTTCTAAAATAAATCATATCAATTCTATCATGCACATCCCAACTATCAAAATTATTTTTAGGATATCCAGGAGACCATGTTAGTCCAAGATCAATATTAACTGATGGATTAATTAATCTAAATGAATCTTCAAAATTATTACTTAAAAGAAATTGTGATACCGGCCATTCTAATGAAAAACCAAAGTTTTGATTTATATTATTTATATCCCAATCTAATGTTGATGGCGTATTATGATCTCCAACATAGATAGTTGAAAGATGAGGGTTGTTTAATGGGCTATTAATAATTTGATTATATATATCTAAATTTTCTAAATATCTTGTTGATAATTCATTTTCAATGACTTCATCTATTGAAAGTCCTTCATATAAATCATATGGACCGTAAGGATAAGCTGATAAGTGCGAGGATACAAATTTTATAGTATCTGTATTAATAAGTAAATCTACACCAATTCCATATAAATTATAATCATATATATCGATAATTGGAAATCTTGATATTATAGAAATATTTGATTGAGAAGGTGTTGAATATAATTGCTCGTATCCTTCATAATTATTTAGTAAAGATTTAATTTCAATAATTGAGGTAGAATCTGTTTCTTGAAATCCTATAATATCTATATTTAATTCAGCTATAATTTCTGATACACGATCTAATCCACCATAACCATATTGAGCGCTATACCAAGTATTAAATGTCATCACATTAAATGAATCTTCAAAATTAGATAAAGGAATATCAATACAACTATCATTTATAGTAAATGGTGAAGAAAAAATTAATTCATAATTATCATTATAAAATAATCTGATCTCATATTCACCTGAACCTAAAGTGATAGGAGAAAAATTTATATTTCCAGACTCTAAATAAATATTATCATCATCTTGGGTACCATCTGTATAAAGCCAGTATAAATAATCTTCATTTAATGCACCTGATTCATAAATACCAAGCCAATCACTACCATTACTATCAAGTCCACTAAAATAAACTTCCACATGTTCACCCACCATGTAAATATTTTTATTGGTTACAATATCAACATTTGAAAATAAAAAAGTAAATAAAATTATGATTAAAAACATTATAGATTTATTCTTCACTTCTCCATATATATAAGGCGCCTAATGCAAGCAATGGGTCTAATATTAAAAATGGTAAAATAAAATCGAACTCTAAAGAATCTGTTGCTACTATAAATACCAAAACTATAGGCACCAAAATGAGTCTATCAAATATTGTAGCAAGGCAAAAAGATTTTTTTCTTGTTCTTGCTCCAAAAAAATAAAAATAACCTATAAGAAATAAAGTGAACCCTATAACCTGTAATAAGCCGATTTCTCTACCTATAACTTCTGGAAATAGCCCTATTGAAGATAAAAAAGTTGGATAAATACATATCGATAACCCAAGAAACATATATAAATAACTATTAATTTCTAAATACTTAATTAATTTAGTTTTTTTATTGGTTCCAACTGAAAACCATTGTTCTAAAAAATTTTTCATAAAATTTAATTATTTGATTTTGAATCAATTATAATAATAAGAATAACCTTACTATCATTTTATACTCCGTATTTATTATTTAATTTAAAATTATATTGATTAAGTTTACTACATCTAAAACATTAATTGCTCCATCTTGATTTAAATCTGCATCATCAGAAAAATTGTCACTTAAAATAATATTTACTAACAATACAACATCTAAAACATTTATAGAATTATCATTATTTAAATCACCATTTAATATAACTTGAACATTATTTATTTTTAAAAAACCAAATTGTCCATTATCAACTGCAATTATTGCTCCACCATCATCTGTTAAATCAATATCTTCACCTGCCCAATCATAATTTTGATTTGAGACATCAAGTGATGAAAATGTTGTTTCCCAATCTACAACTCCCTCATTGTTAAATTTTATTAAGTAAGCATTCCATACATCAGAACAATCATTTCCATTACATTCAGAGTATGCATATTCATCTCCTGTGCCAGCAATAGTTACACACCCTCCATCATTTGTTGCTTTTATTCCCCAAGCCTCATCATGTATGTATTCTGGATTAAAACCTCTAGGATTTCCAATCTTTTTCTGCCAAATCATATTTCCGTTATTATCTAATTTCATTGTATAAGTATCCCAATTTTCTGTTCCAGATAAAGTATGTCCAGCTAAAAATATTTCTCCTTCTGAATTTATATCCATACCAAAACAATGGTCATAATTATTACCTCCATAAGAATTTTGCCAAATGATATTACCATTTAAAGACATTTTTAAAGCTTTAAAATCTAAAGCTTCTTCAGTTAGTCCAGATATAATAAGTTCATTATTAAAATATTGAATTCTATATGCTTGAGAAATATACTGATTTAGGTTCATACTACTGATTTGATTTCCTTCATAATCTAAAAACATCATATAGCCTTGACCTTCTGCATAAAATGTATTATTTGGATCTTGAGCATAAATATATCCCACTGCAACTATGCCATTAGGTGTCCAAGCAGCATGTTCAAAAGCATCAGTACCGCCATTATTAAACGTTCTGCTAAAAATAGTATTACCTGTATTTTTATCTAATTTTATCAATGCGCTATTTCTTGCTAATGAACCACATATAAGATATCCATCTTCTAATTCAATTGCACTATTACCTAAATTATGACCTCCAGAATTAATCTCTCTACTCCATAACATTTGTCCATTTGAATCTGTCTTAACTATGAATATTTTCGAACTAGGAAGAAAATCTGTTTCTCCAATTTGTAAATATCCACCATCACTACAATTAATAATAAAGTGACCATGAGATTCTTCACCTGTACCATTGTGATCGACAAACCAATCAATTTCAGGGTTGGCAAATAATAACATTGGACATATAAAAATAATTAATCGTAACATTTTAATTCTCCTCGCTTAAAATTATATTTAATATTAAAACAATATCTTGAATATTTAATCCTTCATCATAATTCATATCACCATTAGAATCAAAAATATTTGCTAGAATAAAATCAACTATTATAATTAAATCAGATATATTTAATATACCATCTCCGCTTATATCACCTAATGGATCCTGCTCAAGAAGCCATTGATTATATAAATTCTGTAATAATTCTATTGGCTCTTGATTATTATTAGTATTATTAATATTTAAATCTAAAAAATAATTATCATCATCATCTAAAGGCTTAGCTACCCTTATAAATGCTGATAACGAAGATGTTTCATTGTTTAAGCATCTGCTGTCTGCACCAGGTATATTTGCACCTTGAAGAGCTGCCATAAGTTTATCTGAAAGGGTACCATTTGTAGAGATAAAATTATTTTCCATATTAATTAATACTTGTTCATTTAAAAGAATGTTTCCTTGAATTGCATAATTTTCACCAATTATATGATCTTTATAATCCATGCAACTTTCACCTGTATATGCTGCTGACCTACCTTGCTCGTATAGGTCAACAATACCATATTGCCTAATTAAAGGGTTATTGCTGACATCATTTTCAATTAGGTATTGAATAATCTCATTGGGTGATAATCCTAAATCCATTAAATCAGAAGCCATAATTTGATTATAGCCACTCCAGTAAGATTGAGTATGAATTGCACCTACACCTGGGTGTATATCACTAATAATAATTGAGCCTCCAATACATGAAGCCCCAGCGCTTCCTACTTGACCATTATTTAAATCAACTGCTACAATAGAAAAAGTAGAGCATGCTAAACCTAAAAAAACAATGTATATATATTTAACTAAAAAATTCATGATTAAATCTAATAAAAATTTAATTACTCTATCAATTTAATATATTCTATTTATTTTGTAAATTTAATTTTAATAATTAACTACCATATTAATGAACAAGCTGATAACATTTATAATAAATAGACTTAAAGAAATAAATCCATGGGAAAATATAAAAACACTTCATACTAATGTTGGTGGTGATATTTTATCAGGAATTACTGTCGCTATTATTGCTCTACCTTTAGCTCTTGCTTTTGGAGAAATTTCTCAACTAGGTCCTATTGCAGGCATATGGGGTGCAATAGCTGGTGGCATAATTGGAGGTTTATTTGGCGGGTGCATGGTTGGTGTTAGTGGACCTACCGCACCTAAAGCTGCCCAAATTTCTGCTTTTATGGGAGCCTTTGTTATTGGAGGTACAAATCAACCTGATTTAGTTGCAGCATTTTCTATTATATTTTTTAGTGGATTAATTTTAGTAGCTATTTCAATGCTAAAAATTTCTAAATTTATTCACTACATACCATATTCTGTAGTAGCTGGATTTATGTGTGGCATTGGTGTTATTGTTATACTTACACAAATTAATTCTTTTTTAGGTTTAGTGCCTGAAAAAGATATACTTGGAGTCTTTAAAAATTTTAGACTTAATATTTCAAATATTAACAANGAAGCCTTATATGTAGCAGTACCTTGCTTATTAATTTTATTTTTGTGGAGCACTTTTGAAAAANAAATAAAAGTACTAAAAAATATACCTTCACCATTAATAGCATTAATAGTTGGAACTAGTATTGCTTACTTTATGAATTTAGATATTCCTAGAATAGGTGAAAAAATGAGTAATGCATCTCAAAATGAAATTTTTACTTTTTATATTCCTGACTTTACTAGATTAAGTGAGTTTATAGTTCCAGCATTTGCTTTAGCAGGTTTAGCAGTTTTAGACAGTTTATTAAGTTGTATTGTAGCAGATAATTTAACTGGATTACGTCATAGCAGTGATAGAGAAACTTTTGGACAAGGAATGGCGAATATGGCAGCTGGATTAATAGGTGGTGTAACAACTGCAACTGCTACAATGCGTACAGTAGCTAATATTAAATTTGGAGGTAAAACTCCGCTAGCTTCTATTGTACATGGAATAACATTATTAGGGATATTACTAGGTTTAGGTTTTTTAGTAGCAGCCATTCCTGCAGCTTGCTTAGCAGCAATATTATTTAAAGTTGGCATTGATATTTTAGACTATCGTATACTTCCAGTTCTAAGAAAAATTCCTAAACTGGATTTATTAGTTTTTATTATTGTATTGTTTGTTACTGTATATGAAGATTTAATGATAGCGGTAGCAATTGGGGTTATTTTTTCTTTACTAAGCTATATTAAAGAANTAAAACTAACTATCAATTCAAATTATAAACATCAAAATATTCCAATTTCAGAATCTGACTTTAATTCAAAAGATTTAGATAAATTACCAATTAATATTTTACAACCTCATGGTCCTTTATTTTTTGGATCAGTTGAATCTTTAATGAACACTTATTTACATTCAGAAGAACATGAGGTGCTAATTATTGATATGACTCATGTTACTATGATAGACTTATCTGGAGCGTATGCTTTAGAAGACTTAATTAAAAATCTACTAGATAAAAATATCCAAGTATATGCTACTAGTGCAAAACCAAAAATTAAAAATGTTCTTGAAAATATCAACTTAATGAAAAATGTTGGAAGAGATTATTATTGTGATTCTAGGGAAACTATTACTACTATTATTTTGGAGCACTACGCTAAATAAAACTAATTTTTAGCTTATTTCCACTTCGTTACAAAATCATCAATGTTAATCTCAGGAATTTTTTTAGGCTCCATACTTGGTGTACCAACATATATGTAACCAAGTATTTTACTATTTTTATCTAAATTAAAATACTTACTAATTTCATTATTAAGTGAAACTTTTCCAGTCCTCCAAATTGCTCCATAATTTAAAGCATTTAATGCTAATAATATATTTTGTGCTGCAGTAGCTGTAGAAAGCATTTGCTCAAGTGCAGGAACTTTTGGATGTTCTTTAATATTTGTTATAAGAACAATAATCATAGGAGCTCTGTATGGAGCATTTTTATATTTTTGAATAATTAAATCATTCAAGTCATCATTTGTATCTTTTATATAATCAGTAAAAATTTTAGATAATTTATCCAAACCTTTTCCTGTTACTTCTATAAATTCTGATGGTCTAAGCCAAGCATGATCTGGAGCACGCAATGCTGCTTTATAAACTAACTTCATTTCATCCATAGATGGATAAGGCTCAGTTAATTTGCTAATAGAATTTCGCGTTAGAAGATTTTTAATCGCATCCATATTTTTAATTAAATTTTCCAATGACTGTTTTACAGCCTTTGACTTTCATACCTTTTTTAACATTAATATCAAAATTACTAGGTATTATAATTTCTACCCTTGATCCAAATTTAATAAAGCCCAAATTTTCTCCTTGCTTGACATCAGAATCTGGATTCATATGATTAACAATTCGTCTAGCAACAAAACCAGCTATTTGTTTAATTCTAAAAATATTATTGTCATTATCTGAAAAATAAATTGATGTTTGCTCATTTTTTTCAGAAGCTTTATCTAAAAAAGCACCAAAAAAAGTTCCAGGATTATAAAATGTTTTCAATACTTTAGCATTTAAGGGAACCCATTGTCTGTGCACATTTAAAACAGATAAAAATATTGAAATTTTCTTAGAGTCTCCAATTTTAGAATCTTGATAATTTTTGACTGATAAAATAGTGCCATCAGCAGGAGATAGAAAATCTTGATGCTTATTTAAGATTTTTCTTTTAGGATCTCTAAAGAAAAAACAGGTGCCTAAAAATAAAAAACCTATAGTGTTTGTCATTAAATTTAACCAAGCTAGATTAAAATAAATGGTTAGAACATTAAATAAAAGATATAGTATGAAGATAAAGGCAATAATACTA
>NHBL01000036.1 GCA_002167465.1 bacterium TMED6 | reverse complement strand
TCTTTGTGGAGCATGTACAATACATTTAAATGGTGTAGAGACTAGATCTTGCCAGACAGCAATTGATTTTTTGGATGAGGAGGACGAGATTACAACAATTGAGGGCCTTTCTGAAGATACCTCTCATCCTGTCCAAAAAGCCTGGGTTAAGCATGATGTTCCGCAATGTGGATATTGTCAGCCAGGCCAAATAATGACTGCTTCTGCATTTTTAACTCGAAATAGTAATCCCAAGGATGAAGATATTGATAATGCTATGAAGATGAATATTTGCCGTTGTGGTACCTATCCAAGAATAAAAAAAGCTGTTCAGTCAGCATCGGAAGAAATTAGAAATGGCTAAAGATCATACAATTTCTAGGAGAGAATTTATTAAGGTGACATCTATTCTTGGATCGGGTTTTGCAATAGGTTTTAATAGCTTAGTTGCATCTAAACAACAAACTTCTAATTTTTCTCCAGATACATTTATTAATGTTTTGAGTGATGAAACAATTGTCCTTTCTGTTGCAAAAGCGGAGATGGGGCAAGGCATATGGACATCTCTACCAATGCTAATTGCCGAGGAAATGGAAGCAAACTGGGATAATATAAAAGTTAAGCAAACTTCAAAAGATAGTTTTATGGGTACAGGAGGAAGTATGTCCATAAAAGGTTATGGATGGGAAAAAATGAGGAAGTCTGGTGCAATTGCAAAATATATGCTTATTGAAGCTGCTGCATTAAAGTGGAAGGTTAGTCCCCTTGAATGCGATGCTAAAAATAGCGAAGTCATGCATAAGTTAAGTGG
Source organism: bacterium TMED6 (assembly GCA_002167465.1). Lineage (GTDB taxonomy): Bacteria > Fidelibacterota > Marinisomatia > SCGC-AAA003-L08 > D37C17 > TMED6. Next base: position 8,064 of record NHBL01000036.1, on the reverse strand, counting down.
AAAAAAGGCCTCATATGGTTCGCTCGTAAAAGAAGCTTCAAAAATTAAAATTCCAAGAAAAGTTAAGCTTAAAGATCCTTCTCATTTTTCACTTCTTGGTAAAGATATGTTACGAACAGATTCAAAAATGAAGGTGGATGGGTCGGCATTGTTTGCTATGGATGTAAATCTTAAAGGAATGCTTTACGCTATGGTAGAAAGGCCAAAGTATTTTGGATCGACTTTCAAAAATTCAAATGCAGATTTAATTAAAAAGGAACCTGGAATTATTGATGTTTTTAATATTCCCTCAGGAGTTGCCGTTGTTGGTAAGAATATGTGGTCTATCATTAAAGCTAGAAATTTGTTACAAATTGATTGGGAAAAGAAAAAAAATCCCGTAAATGCAGATAGTAACATTTATAAAAGACAATTATTCGATTTGGTTGATGGTAAATCTAGTACTGTTAAAAAAAAAGGTAAGCCTTCAAAGTTTTTATCAAAAAGTAAAAATACTTTTGAAGCAAAATATTATTTACCTTTTCAGACTCATGCCGCAATGGAGCCTTGTAATTGTGTTGTAAATGTTTCAAAAAAGACTTGTGAAATATGGGCAGGTACTCAGAATCCTTCGAATGCGATTAGCAGAGCTGCTAATGTGACAGGTCTGGATGATGATAAAATTAAGTTGAATCTTACTTTTTTAGGTGGTGGCTTTGGTAGAAAGTCGTTCAATGACTTTATAGAAGATGCAGTTCACATATCAAAAAAAATCAAATCGCCTATAAAGCTTATTTTTTCAAGAGAAGATGATATTAAGCATGGCTTTGCTCGTCCTGCGAGCATCCATAAACTGACCGCTGATTTAGATGGCGGTGATATAAATGTATGGAAGCATGTGGTCGTCTCGCCTGATCCCCTTACTGGAAATGCTTTGAATGAATATGGTGCGGACCTACCAGGAATTGCTAAATGGGCTGTTAATATTGGTGTTGTCAAAAATAAATTACGAAATACTATGGTTGCTGATGGAGCTAGTGAAATTCCATATAATTTTCATAATAAGTTGATAAAAGCATCTCCATTTGAAACGGATGTACCCCTTGGATTTTGGCGAGCAGTTTTTAATTCACAAAATGCTTTTGCAAATGAATGTTTCATAGATGAACTAGCAGATCAATTGAAAATTGACCCAATTCAATTAAGGTTAAATCATTTAAATAATAATTCGCGCTCTTCCATTGTCATTCGCAAAGCAGCTAAAGAATCAGGATGGAAATCAAAGTTACCGAAAGGGCATTTTCAGGGCTTTGCTTATCACCATAGCTTCGGGACACATGTTGCTCAGGTAGCAGAAATATCTATTGATAGTTCGAACCAAGTAAAAGTTCATAAAGTAGTTAGCGCTGTTGATTGTGGTCAGACAGTAAATCCAATGACGATAAGAGCGCAGATTCAGGGCTCAATTATATTTGGTCTTGGGGCAACGATAAAAAGTGAAATGACAGTGAAAAACGGCAGGGTAAATGAAGGCAATTTTGATGATTATCAGGTGATCAGAATGGATGAAACGCCTGAAGTATATGTACATATCATCGAGAATCAAGAGGGTCCAGGTGGTGTTGGAGAACCTGGTTTGCCACCGATCGCTCCTGCGATAGCTAATGCGGTCTTCGCCGCTTCAGGGAAGCGTATAAGAAAACTTCCAATTCTTTCTAAAGATCTTTCTTAATAATCAATATTGGGTTTAGAGTACTTAGTTTCCATTTTTTAGTTGAATTATTAACTAAATATAACATGATTATTGATTTTTTATTATAATTACGCTCAAAACGCTTTTTTTAGTTGCATCTGCAACTAAAAAATATATAGTTTATGATTATGTCAAAAGAAGCCTCATTAAAATTTCACATGAATTTGGGCATGATGATAAGATCAGCCCATAATTCAATGACAGAAAGATTTGTTCAAAATGTATTTAAATCTGGTTTAGATATTTCTATGGATCAGTGGTTAGTTCTTGGCCCTATATGGCAACTAGAATCTCCTTCTCAAAAAGATTTAGGTGAAATTTGCCTTAGAGATAAGCCAACTATTACAAGAATTATTGACTCTTTAGAAGAAAAGAGTTTAGTAGTTCGAGTTTCGGATCAAATCGATCATAGAATTAATCGAGTTATTTTAACAAATGCAGGAAAACAATTGTTTTATGATGTTCTTCCAATAATGGAAAAAACAAGGGAAGAAGTTCGGGGTGATATACCAGAGGAAGAGATTGAAATTTTTAAAAACGTATTATCCAAAATTCTAAAAAATCTGAACTCATAATCGTAATGCTACCTATTCACCTATTGCTTTCATTTCTTATTATTTTTGCGTTTGGATGCTATCATAATCCTCGTGCCTCTGCAGATGAATTAGGTATTAATATCCCAGAAGAGTGGTCAATGCCTATTCATGAAAAATCTGACAATAGTAAGGATTGGGTTTCCGCATTTAACGATAAAGAATTAATTTTGTACCTTGAAGCAGTAAAGATTAAAAGNCCAGACCTTCTTTCTATTNTGGANAATGAAAAAATAGNACGTTACAATGCAAAAATAAGNGGAGCAAANATTNTTCCCTCTGTNAATCTTGGCTTCAACCAATCTGGAAGCCGTCAAAATTTGTCCGCATTTGGATTTGCAGATTCTTTTTTAGGTGGTCAGGCATCCGATTCCTCAAGCCAAAATAATTCCTCAAGCAGTAGCGTGNTATCATTTGAAAATAAAACGTTTGGNCTTGGTCTTAATTATCAGTGGGAGCTAGATATNTGGGGACGATTGCTTAATGAAAGAATAGCGGCTAGAAAAGATTATGAAGCTGTTAGATATGATTTATCTTATTTTGGCTTTTCTCTTGTAATAAGAAGTGCAATACTTTTCTATCAAGGAGTGGAAGCATTGGAGCAGTCGACGTTGTCAAAAGAATCCTATGCTAGCTTAGTTGAGATTAGAGATCTAGTAAAGGATAGGTATGAAAAGGGATTGCGGTCAAGTTTGGACTATAGACTTGCAGAGACTTCTGTTTCTACAGCCATACTTGAAATGGAAAATAGAAAGAATCAGTTAGTTAGTATAAATCGTCAGCTTGAAACATTAGCAGGGGAATACCCTACTGGTACCTTACTTAAACAAAAAAAATTGCCGAAAAACCTGCCTAGTATACCAAAAAGTATCCCTGCTGCCATTGTAGAAAGACGTCCGGATATTCGGAGTTTAATTTTAAAAGTGGAGTCCAACGTAAGCCGTATATCGCAAGCGAAGAGAAATCTATTGCCAGGCATAAGCCTCACGGGGTCACTTGGAACATCAACTCAAGATTTTGAAGAACTGCTAGACCAAGATTATGGTATATGGAATTTGGGTTTGAATGTAACAACGCCTATCTTTAATGGAAAGCGTCTTAGATCAGCTATAAAAGTACAAGAGGCAGCTTTTGAAATATCTAGACAAGATTTAGTTAAGGGTTTACTTAAAGCTTTTTCAGAAGTGGAGCAGCTCATGTATTTCGATCAATCCTTAAAAGTCCAGATTGACGCCATGCGATCAGGAGTTGAACAGTCTAAAGATGCGTATAATTTATCTAAAGAAAGATACGATAAAGGTGTTACCACATTAGAATCAGTTCTAAGCAGTCAAAGACAATTTAATACGATTAAATCTCAATACTTGCAATTACAACGTCAATCTATTGAAAATAGATTACTACTGATTTTAGCTCTTGGTGGAGATTTTAGTTATATAAACGAAGGGAGTTAGTAAGTGCGAAATATGAAAAAATATTTTGGGCCAGTATTTTTAATTGCATCCGTAATCATTGCTATAACATTAATTAGAAATAAGCCAACTGCTGAAATAAAAGAAGTTGAAAAAAATATTCCTTTTGTAAAAACGATGATCTTAAAGTCTCAAAAAGTCAATGCGAGAATTTCCTCTCAAGGTTTTATTAGTCCAAAATCAGAATTAAATATATTATCAGAATTAAATGCAAGAGTGGAATGGATTTCTTCAAAAATGGAGNCAGGATCCAGTTTTAATAAAGGAGACACGTTGATTAAACTCGATAAAAAAGATTATGAACTGGCTTTAATTACAGCGGAAGCAAACGTGTTGAATGCAAACGTTAACTTGGAAAGAGAAAAAGCAGAGTCTGACATTGCTTCAAGAGAATGGAAAAGAGTTGGCGGAGGATCAGGTACTGACTTAGCTCTCCGTAAACCTCAACTTGCCCAAGCCAAGGCAACTTTAGAAGCTGCAAAAGCTGAGTTGGAAAGGACTAAGAGGAATTTAGATCGGGCAGTTTTCATTGCTCCGTTCAAAGGTAGAGTTAGATCTAAAAATACAGATATGAATTCGATTGTATTTCCAGGTACTATGCTTGGGAGTATCTACGCAACTCAGTACTTTGAAGTGCAATTACCCATTACNGATCAAGACGTAAAATTTACAGGACTGAGTTTTAACGGTTTAGAAATTCCGGANAATAAACAGCTTGATGTTGCTTTCACAATCGGAGATAATATTCTAAACGGTAAAGTTATTAGGGCTGAGGCTGAAGTTGATCCTAGAACAAGAATGTTATCTGTTGTGGCAAGTATTTCTGAAAAAAACAATGACAATAAAAATTTGATTTTAGTAGGACAATATATTCAAGCAACTATTTTTGGAATGGAAATNGATAATATATTTNTACTTCCTAGAAATAATGTTCGTAATGAGTCAGTNTGGGTAGTNAATTCTCAAATGGAACTNANGAATAGGGNAGTTGANATNATTCGATTTGAAGGAGAATTTGCTTTAATTGGTGAAGGTATTGAAGAAGGAGATAGGTTGCTCCAGTCAAGGCTATCATCTTTAATTAACGGGCAAAAAGTAACTTACACAATCAAATAGATCCTATGGAAAAAATAATACGTTGGTTTGTAAGTAATAAGGTTGTTTCAAACCTATTAATGGTTTTAATTCTGGTTACAGGTGCTTCTACGATCCCAGGCTTGAAAATGGAAGTGTTCCCAGAAATTGAATTAAATATTATTAGTGTTACAACGGTTTACCCTGGTGCAACACCTTCTGATGTTGAGCAAGCAATTTGCATAAAAATTGAAGAAAGGCTTCAAGGATTAGACGGAGTTAAAAAAATTACATCAACTGCTTCGGAAAGTGTAGGCAGCGTCACTGTAGAAGTTATTCAAGGTGAAGATATTAATGACATGCTTGATAAAATTAAAGCAGAAGTAGATGCTATTGATTCTTTCCCTGAAAGCATAGAAAAGCCTGTTTGTCGGAAATTTGCTGGATCTAACCCAGTGATTTCTGTAGCCGTTCACGGGAATCTAGAGGATAATATTTTAAATGAATTAACGGAAAATATAAAAGAGGAGATTGATGCTCTTCCTGATATTACATTTACATCTATCGTTGCCGATCTAGAGACAGAAATAGCAATTGACATTGATGAGAGTGCCTTGAGGAAGTATAATCTTACATTCCAACAAATATCCAATTCCATTCGAGAATGGTCACTAAACATTCCAAGTGGAAGTATTGAAACGAATGAAGGTGAAATTTTGATAAGGTCAAATAGCCAAGGATACTCTGTCTACGATTTTTCTGAAATTCCAATTATTACCGATCAAGACGGTTCCATTGTATTTTTAGGAGACATAAGCAAAATACAGGATACTTTTTCAGATCAATTTGAACTCGATTTTCTTTTTAATGGAGAAAATGCAAATCTAATCACTGTTTTTAGGGTTGGTAATCAAAATGCTTTAGATGTATCTAAAGCTGTGAAAGAATATGTTGAGTTTAAAAGTGCACAGCTCCCCCCAGATGCTAAACTTACTGCTTGGGATGATGAGGCTAGAATATTAAGCGGAAGAATCGAGACAATTGTACGAAATGCCCAGCAAGGTCTCATTTTGGTTATTTTTGTTTTGGCGCTATTTCTCAAACCAAAATTAGCTTTTTGGGTTTCTCTTGGAATTCCTATTTCATTCATGGGTGGCTTTTGGTTGTTTGCTCCCCTTAACCTTTCGATTAATATGTTATCACTCTTTACATTTATTCTGGTTTTAGGTATAGTTGTGGATGATGCGATTGTTGTTGGAGAAAATATTGCGTTATTTAGAGANAGGGGGATGGANCCTNATGANGCNGCNGTCAAAGGANCNATGCAAGTTGCAACTCCTGTATTTTTTGCAGTTCTAACCACAATGGTCACTTTTGCACCAATGCTAGCAGTTGAAGGGGAAATTGGGTCAATTTGGAGAATATTCCCATTGGTTGTTATATCAGTTTTGATTTGGTCGTTAATAGAAAGTCTTACGATTCTTCCTGCACACCTTGCACATAGCTCAGATAAAAAATCAAAATTATCGTACATTAGAAGGCTATCGCGAAATTGGGAAAAATTTCAGACTAGAATAGTTAAAGGTCTTAGTTATGTCATAGAAAATTATTATAAGCCACTTCTTGAGAAGGCATTAAGCCACCCATTTTCAGCTTTATCATTCGCAGGAGGAATTTTTATTTTAACTATAGGGATTTTAGCTAGTGGGTTTTTAAAGTTTACCTTTTTTCCTTCAGTTGAAGATGATTTAGCTATAGCTACAATTGAATACCCATCTGGTACCCCATTAGAGGTTACCAGTGAAGGGTTTTCTAAACTTGAAGAAGCTGCAACAATTTTGGAAAATCAGCTATTAAGTGAATTTCCAGATCAAAAGATTGTAAAAAATAGGCTATCTACTATTGGATATTTACCAATGCTTACCAAAACTTCTCGAGGGCCGGGTAATCTAAATGCTAATTTTGCAGGATCCAATATGGCAGAAGTTGCGTTAGAGTTAGCACCTTCTGAAACGCGTACAATAAGTACTGAACAGGTTGTCAGAAAGTGGAGAAATATTATGCCTGATATTCCAGGTGTTGAAGAATTATCCTTTAAATCTGATTTATTTTCTGCTGGAGATCCAATCAATGTTCAATTATCTAGTAGATATATGGATGATTTAATTAGCGCTAAGAATGAACTTAAAACTGAGCTCATACGGTTCCCGGGTGTATTTGATGTCAGTGATACTTATAACACGGGTAAGGAAGAGATCTCCATAAATTTACTTCCAGCTGCAAAAAACTATGGAGTTAGTATGATGCTGGTTGCATCTCAGGTTAGGCAGGCGTTTTATGGATTAGAAGTCCAGACAGTGCAGAGAGGACGAAATGAATTAAAGGTCGTTCTACAATATCCAAAGGAAAAACGTTCTTCGATATCTGATCTTGAGAATATGATGATCCTTACTCCTCAAGGGTCTGCTATACCAGTTAGGCAAATCGCTGAATTAAGTTTGGGAGAAGGCTTATCCTCAATTGAAAGAAAAAATAGAAGAAGGTCTATAAATGTTACAGCCGATGTAGATTTAACCATCGCTAATGCTAATGAAGTTATCTCAACGCTAAATAAATCTGTGTTGCCAAAACTCTTAAAAAAATATGATTCTATATCTTTTTCTTTTGAAGGAGAGCAGCAAGAACAGGGAGATAATTTAAAATCTTTAGGTAAAAACTTCATCTTAGCAATGATTGTTGTATATATGCTTCTTGCGATTCCATTTAAGTCTTATTTTCAACCACTTGTAGTAATGTCATCTATCCCTTTTGGAGTCACAGGAGCTGTGGTTGGGCACTTACTTTTAGGCATGAATTTGTCAGTTTTATCTATGATGGGAATTGTTGCTCTCACAGGCGTAGTAGTAAATGATAGTTTAGTGATGGTTGATTTTATTAATCGATACAGGGAGGAAGGCAACACTATAAAACAAGCAGTCTTAGAAGCTGGTCCAAGGAGATTTCGTCCTATTTTTCTTACTTCACTAACAACTTTTGTAGGGCTTGTGCCATTAATTTTAGAAAAAAGTACTCAAGCAAAGTTTATAATACCTATGGCAGTGTCACTGTCTTTCGGCGTATTGTTCGCAACAGCGATCACTTTACTGTTGGTTCCTATATCTTATTTAACCTTAGAAAAATATATTTTAAAAAC
>NHBL01000035.1 GCA_002167465.1 bacterium TMED6 | reverse complement strand
TTCATAGTAGCTGATCCTGGAGAACCTGTACAATACCAGTCATATGTCATAGTTGTAGACCATATAACTTCATCACAGTTTCCACCACCAGTAGTAGTTGTTGTTGTACCACCATCAGCACAGTCACCACCATCATTGTCATAACATGTTAAGTCACAGCCAAATGCTTGATCTTCACAATCAGCAAAGCCATCACCAATCCATGATTCTGGACAACAATCGCCATCACCTGAACAGTCAGCAATCGTTCCATCAGCACAATCAGGTCTGCCATCATTTTGAATAACATAACCTGCTCTATCATTTAATCTTAAAGCTGAATTAGTTCTTTTAATAACTTCACCTTCTTTAGATTTTAATGAACCGCCGTTAATCCCTAGAGCTGAAGATCTTTCAGAAGCTGTTATAACTTCCCCAACCTTTTCAGTTCTTAGATCTGATTTGCTTATAACGTCAGATGCACTTTTTTTATAAATTTCCATTGGATTTGCCATTAAACTCGTAATAAATAGAGTTGTAACAACTAAACCAAGGAAACGAAATTTCCAAGAATTCATTGTTTCCTCCTTCATCTTGTTCATTCAGTTACTTGTTAGTTACTTATTAGTAATTTTCCGAGAATACTTATACCAATATAAAAAAAAAGGTTATAAGTTGCTAATATTTTTTTGGTAACGTTGCAATATGTTACATATATCACATCATAAAGCGAGGTGTAAATTAAATTTTAAAGAACCACTTCTTCATTTAATTTTAAATTAAACTTTGATCTTAAAAATGATGAAGTTATATAAAAGATTGGTGTATCAATTAAGGCACAAAGCATTTTAAATGTCCATCCATCAATAATTGCTTGAATAATAGCTGCAGTACTCCATTCACCTACAAACAAAACACATATAACCAATGTAGTATCAACAAATTGAGAACCTACAGTTGATGCATTATTTCTTAGCCAAAGATGCTTTCCTTTTGTTAAATTTTTCCAAAAGTGAAATAAGCGCACATCTAAAAATTGAGCCGAAAGATAAGCAATCATTGATGCTGCCATAACTCTCCATGCATTTCTAAAGACAGTATTATAAGTCTCATTACTTACTGGAGATGATTCCAAAGCGTTTGGTTGACTACCAATCCATAAAAAAAGAAGAACCATCATTGAAGCAAAAAAACCAGATATTACTACTTTGTTGGTCATTTTTCGACCATATATTTCTGATAATATATCAGTTATTAAAAAAGTTATAGGGTATGGTAAAATTCCCGCAGAAACAATAAATGTTTTAAAACCTAAGTTAATTGAAACAAATTTATTTGCAATTAAATTACAGGTAATCAATGCAGCAATAAATAAAGAAGTTAGAATAATAAATAATCCTAGTTCAGCGTTTTTTGATTTTGACGTCATATTTATTTTGTTTTTAATTTTTGTTAAGTACTTTTAAATTAATATATTCTACGCTCTAAATTACAATATTAATAATATAGATATGAATAAAAATAAAATAACTTTTTGGGGAATTAGAGGGTCGTTTCCCACGCCAGATATAAATAAAATGGATTTTGGTGGTGACACTTCNTGTGTGTCACTAGAAACAAACGATCAGATTTTAATTCTAGATATGGGCACTGGTATAAGAAAATTAGGTGAAAATATTATATCTTCATCAGATTCTCCAAAGATTATAAATATTTTTTTAAGTCATTATCATTGGGACCATATGTTTGGCCTGCTTATGTTTGCTCCATTATTCTCTGATAAATATGAAATTAATATTTACGGTAAAAAAGATCGTATNAAATTAAAAGATATTATTGAACATATGTTAGATCCTATTTTCTGGCCGGCATCGTTCAACGATTTTAAAGCAAAATTAAATTTACATACAATTGAAGATAAAATAAATTTATCTGANAATTTAATAGTTAAATCTCAAATCCATAATCATCCAAATGGTGCATTTAGCTATAAAATTTTAGTTGATAATAAAAAAATTACTTATATAACAGACTGTGAATATGTNTCTGGAAATATAAGCAAAAAATTAATTCAGTTTGCAAAAAATTCAGATTTNCTTATTCACGATTCACATTTTACAAAAGAAGATTTACCAAGCCATAAAGGCTGGGGGCACAGTAGTTGGGATCAAGCGGTAGCAATGGCTGAAAAAAGTAATAGTAAGCAATTAGCCTTATATCATTACAATCCTGATTATGATGATAAAACAATTAAACTAATTGAAAAACAAGCTCAACAAAAATTTAAACAAACAATAGCTCCTAAGCAGGGTCTAGTTATTTATCTATAATTTTTAACTAAATTATAACTAAATTTTCCTCTGTAATGAAAAAAATATATTGTGATATAAGTGCAACAACCCCTGTTAATGAAAAAGTTATTGATTTAATGACCTCTATTCATAAAACAACTTTTGGAAATCCTTCAAGTGTCCATAAATATGGTCAAGAATCTCATGTTGTTATTGAAAAAGCAAGAATTGAAACAGCTAAAGCGTTAAACTGTAATCAAGAAGAAATAATTTTTACTGCCTCAGGAACTGAATCAAACAATATAGCATTAGAAGGACTTATTGAACCTCATAACCATATAATTTCTTCAACATATGAACATCCATCGGTTATGAATGTTATAAAAAGTTTAGAAAAAAAAGGTGTATCCTTAACTTTATTAAAACCTGATAATGATGGTAAAATTAATCCTAACGAGATTGAAAAAAAAATTAAGGACAATACAAAGCTAATTACTATTATGTTTGCCAATAATGAACTCGGATCAATTAACAATATAGAAGAAATATCCCAAATCACCCAAAAACATAATATAATTTTACATGTTGATGCTGTTCAATGTGTTGGAAAAATTCCAATAAATTTAGAGAAAATAAAAATTGATATGATGAGTTTGTCTGCACACAAATTTTATGGTCCCAAGGGTGTTGGTGCTTTATTTGTCAGAAAAGGAATTGACTTAAAAACCATTATAAACGGTGGTGGTCAAGAGCTTAATTTAAGGCCTGGGACTGAAAATATCGCTGGTATTGCTGGATTAGGTTTAGCTATTTCTATGGCAGTTGAAAAAATTGATGATAATATTAAGTATTTAAAAAGTTTAGAAGAATTATTCATTAAAGAATTAGATAATTATAAGATTAATTATATATTACATATTAAAGATAGGTTACCAGGAGTTTTAGCTATAGGTTTCCCAAACATAGATGGCCAATCTCTTTTAATAAGTCTTGATCTTAAGGGTATTGCTGCTTCATTTGGTTCAGCATGTTCTTCTGGAACAACCAAAGCATCGCAGATTCTTCTGGATGCAGACATTAGTGAGGAATTAGCAAAAAGTACATTGAGAATTTCTTTTGGGAAAATTCATACAAAAAATGAAGTGAAGTATGTTGCCGAACAATTATCTATTATTTTAAAACGATTAGAAAAAAAAACTCATGATTAAAAATAAAAAAAGAGTTCTTGTAGCTATGTCTGGAGGCGTAGATAGTTCAGTAGCTTTAATTAAGGTTTTAGAAATGGGCTTTGAAGCTATTGGTGTTACTCTAAAATTATGGGAAAATAGGGATAAAAAAACTAATAAAGTTATTGATAGTGATTGTAATTCTTTGGATGCTGTGAATGGTGCAAAAATGGTTTGTGATAGATTAGGAGTTCATCATTATACGCTGAATTTCATCGATTTATTTAAAAATAAAGTTGTTAACAATTTTTCTAATGAATATTTTTCTGGAAGAACGCCAAATCCATGTATAAGATGTAATTCAATTGTAAAATGGGAAGCTTTAATAGATCAATTAGACGTTTTTGATGCAGACATGATTGCCACTGGCCATTATGCTAGAATAATAAATGATAAAGATGAATATAAGTTATGTAAGGGAATTGATGAAATTAAAGATCAATCATACATGCTTTGGCAAATTAATAANNANTTTTTAAAAAAAACTATTTTACCTTTAGGNGAATTAACTAAAAAAGANGTNCGNAAAATTGCACAAGATTATAATCTNGTTAANGCTGAAAGAAGTGAAAGTATGGATTTATGTTTTGTTGTTGATGATGATTANAGNNAATTTTTAACTGAATTTGCTCCAGANAAAATAAAAAATATGACNGANGGAAAAATTACTGATGAAGAAGGAGAAATAGTTGGAGAACATTCTGGATATATAAATTANACNATAGGACAAAGNAGAGGTTTAGGTTTATCTTTTCCAGANCCTAGNTATGTAAAAAAAATNCTCCCAAATGAAAATAAAATTATAGTATCCAAAAAAAATAGTTTATTATCAAATGGTTGTAATCTTTCTAAAATTAATTGGATGAAAGATATAACATTACCATTAAAATGTAAAGTTAGAATCAGATACAATAGTAAAGGTGCAAGTGCGAAATTACATAAAATTGAAAATAATGTTATATGTGAATTTGATGAACCTCAACTAGCTGTAACTCCAGGACAATCAATGGTATTTTATGAAGAAAACTCAATTATAGGAGGAGGAATTATTGAAGAATAAGCTCTCAATTATTGTTTTAGCTGCTGGAAAAGGTACTAGGATGCAGTCTGATATTCCAAAAGTTTTACATATGGTTAATAATAAAAGTATGATAAAACATGTTCTTTCTCAAACTGATGAACTTAATCCTGAAAAGTTGATAGTTGTTATAGGCTATGAAGCTCAACAGCTTAAAAATCACCTTTCAGGCTACAATATATCTTTTGCTTTACAAGAAGAACAACATGGTACAGCTCATGCAGTTATACAATGTGCAAATAATTTAAACAAATTTAAAGGCAATACCTTGGTTTTATCAGGAGATGTCCCATTAATTACTTCTAAGACATTACAAAGCTTATATAAAATGCATATTGATCAAAATGCACATGCGACTATTCTAAGTGCAAAAGTTGAAAACCCTTATGGGTATGGAAGGATTGTAAGAAATAATAATAATTTTAATTCAATAGTTGAAGAAAAAGATGCAAATGAAGTGCAAAAAGAAATCAATGAAATAAATGGTGGTATATATATTTTTGATAATGAAATTTTATTTAATAATATAAATGAAATTAATAATAATAATAATCAATCAGAGTATTATCTACCGGATATTATGCCAATTTTAATTAGAAAAAAATATAAAGTTCTAGTTCATCAAATTAATGATGAAAACGAAATAAAAGGTGCAAATACTTATGAGCAGCTTAAAGAATTAGAAAATTATGCTAAATAAAAATAGACAAAGAAGATATAATTATAATAAACCAAACTATATTTTAATATTAAAGAATAATTCTTCTATTATTTTATTTTTTACGATACTAGTTATAATGATTTATTCTATTATTGATTATAATTTTTTTAATGAACCTCCAATAGTTGATGTTCAAAGGCATAATTTAGAAAAGATAAGAGAATTTAATTTAAATGAGCTCTATAATCAAAAAAATCTTAATCATAATGAAGTCAGAATATGGATTTTAAATAATACTGATCAAACAGGTTTAGCAGGTAAAATGCGTGATTGCTTTGAAATAGGATATCAAAAAAATGAAAAAAAAATTAAAGGTGATTATATAATATATAAACAAGATAATTTCAAAAGTGAGGATAGATATGATTTAGGTAAAATCAATTCTGAAGTTACAAAAGTATTTGTTCATGTAGATCTAGAAGATTATCCTAAATTTAAAACTCATATTCAAGAATTTTTATCGTTTACAGGCTTTGAAAGTGAAATCATAGATTATGAGTATAGTCAAAAATTATATCAAGAAAGAGATATCACTATCATACTAGGAAATAATTGGAATAAAAATAATAATCTTATTTATTGTAAGGAATCAATTAATTAATCATGAATAAAAAAAATACAGAAGATAAAAAAATAATAAAGATAATAGTTGAATTAATGCAAGATAAAAAAGCTTTAGATATTGCTATATTGGATGTGAGAAAGCTAACATCTCTTACCGATTACTTTATTTTATGCACATCTGAATCTACGCCTCAAACGAAAGCAATAATGGATCATATCTATAAAAATATGAGAGCCGAGGGGATGAGGCCTAAAAACTTAGAAGATACTAAAACACTAGAATGGGTTGCTATGGATTACTTTAATGTTGTGATTCATATATTTAATAAAGAAACTAGAGATTATTACCAATTTGAACGTTTATGGGGCGATGCAGAAATAGAGACTATTAATGAATAATAATTTTAAAAAACATATTAACTATGTTTTAGATGAATTAAAATATCCATTATTAGATATTAATATTCAAATTCCTAAACAAATTTCTCATGGAGATTTAACTACTAATATAGCAATGCTCCTAGCTAAAGAATTAAAATTAAATCCTATTGAAATCGCAAATAATATAATCAAAATATTAAAAAAACATTATTCTGAATATTATCAAAATATAAGTACAGCAGGACCTGGTTTTATAAATGTAAAATTAAATAAAAATATTATTTTAGAGCTATTAAAAGAAATAAAAGATAAAAATGAAAACTATGGGAAAAATAAATCAGGAAAAGGAAAAAATGCCATTGTTGAATTTGTAAGTGCAAACCCAACTGGGCCTTTAACAGTAGCTCATGGAAGAGGGGCAATTGTAGGTGATACAGTGTCAAGGATTTTAGAATGGAATGGCTTTAATGTTGATAGAGAATATTACTTTAATAATGCCGGTAGACAAATGAGAATATTAGGTGAATCTGTAAAATCAAGGTATTTAAATAATTGTGGTATTGACAACAAATTTCCAGAAAATGGCTATCAAGGTGAATATATAAATGATATTGCTAAATCATTTCAAAAAAAATTTAAAAAAGATTATGTAAATGAAAAAAGTGCTGATGTATTTAAAAAATATGCTGAAGACAAAATCTTTGAAAATATTAAAAATACATTAAATACTCTTGGAATCAATTTTGATAATTATTTTAATGAAGATGATCTTTATAATAATAAAGATATAGATAAAACTATTTTAGATTTAGATAACAAAGGATTAATCTATAAAAAAGATAATGCTACGTGGTTTGCAGGCACAAAAGTAGATAGACCCGTAGATAGAGTTTTAATTAAAAGCACAGGAGAGCCAACTTATAGGCTTCCTGATATGGCTTACCATAGAACTAAATTTGAAAGAAGTTATGATAAAATAATAGATATTTTTGGAGCTGACCATATGGACGCATATCCAGATATTATGGCCGCAATGAATCAGCTTGAATATGATATTGATAAAATGAAAGTTCTAATTCATCAATTTGTTACCATAACGGAAAATAATAAGCCAATTAAAATGTCAACAAGAAAAGCAAACTTTACTACTTTACAAGAACTTTGTGATGAGGTTAGTCCTGAAGTTGTGAGATATTTCTTTGTTATGCGCAATATTAATTCACATTTAAACTTTGAACTAGAAATTGCGAAAGATCAATCCGATGCAAATCCAATATTTTATCTACAATATGCTCATGCAAGGATTTGTACAATGTTAAGAAAAGCCTTAGATTTAGATTTAAAAATTGATAATGATAAAAATTTGATTTTACTTAATGAAGATATAGAAAATGATTTGATGAATACTATGACTAATTTTCCAAATATTATAAAAAAATCATATACTAAACTTGATCCTCAAATAATCTCAAATTATTTAGAAGATTTAGCTTCTAAATTTCATAAATACTATTCAGCATTTAGAGTTATAACAGAAAATAAAAAACTAACAGAAGCTAGATTATATTTAATAGATTCAATGCGTATTATAATTAAAAATGGTTTAAATCTTTTAGGTATTATAGAAAAGGAAAAAATGTAAATGGAATTTAGTTTAGATTTAGAATTTTTTATTTTATGTTTTTCTTCTTTATTTGCATTAATAAATCCAATTGGAAATGTTCCTATTTTNATAACTATNACAGAAAATTANAATCAACAAGAAAGAAANAANATTGCNTTAAAAGCAGTNATNTTTTCTTTANTAGTTTTAGTTNTTTTNGCTTTAATTGGAGANTTNATTTTTTCATTTTATGGNATTACAATACATGCTTTTAGAATTGCTGGAGGTATANTATTATTTAAAATTAGTTTAGANATGGTNGAATCTAANAGNTCTAGAACTAGAACNACCCCATCAGAAATGGAAGAGGCAGAGGAAAANGATGATGTNGCATACACNCCATTAGGTATNCCTCTTATAGCTGGNCCAGGATCTATTGCTTCTATNATGATATTATCATCAGAAGCAAAAAATAATTTAGATAAATTAACTTTATTTATGACTCTTGTTNTAGTANTNTTTGCTACATTTATTATTTTTAAACTTTCAAAATTTTTATCAAACTATTTTGGNAAATCTGGNTTGAGAATTATGCAAAGAATTATGGGTTTAATACTTTTAGTTATATCTATTGAATTTATACTTAANGGAATTCAAGATACACTTAAAACNTGGAGCTTNTAATGNNTAAAAANCTTACNNATTTATTATTTAANGTAGATTCAAGAGCNTTAGGCGTATATAGAATTCTGCTTGGTTGGTTNTGCTTTTGGGATATTTTTNGANGATGGNATTTTATTGATNTTTTTTATAGTGANNTAGGAATAAAAAGTCAATATGCAAAAAATACNTCNTTTACTATTTTTAACTATATTGGAAATGATTCAAATTTTGTACATNTAATTTTTATAATNGGAATTTTATTCTCAATTTTACTNATGATTGGTTACAGAAGTAAACTTTCTCATTTTATTGTAACCATTATTCTAATAAGTATTCATGTCTCAGTTACAAAAGTNGGTAATTCAGGAGATATGTTTTTAAANTGTATGCTTATTTGGACATTTTTTTTNCCATTAGGCANGTCTATTAGNATNGATTCATTAATAAAAAGTTTAACAACTTTTAAAGAAAATACATTNTTGGAATTAAATAATAAAAGTTTAGGTNTNAATAAACCAAAACAAGTTTATTCAATTGCATACTTTGCTNTATTGTTTCAAATTTCNGCAATATATTTTTTTACTGCTTTAGANAAGCATGGNTATGATTGGACNCAAGGTAAAGCTTTTTATAAAATGNTACAACTTGATGGTTTTATTACNTCAATTGGTTANTCNATTAGAGAATATATATCATATCCAATTTCTAAAATTTCTACATATTTNGNAATATACTTAGAATATTCAATTNTCNTNTTATTNTTTATACCATTTTATAAACATATTTTTAGATTATTNGCNATAATCTCATTGACAATATTTCATTTAATNATAAGGTTAACAATTAATGTTGGTCTTTTTTCNCAGGTAATGATTACTTCATTTGCACTTCTTTTAGATGANAAAATATTTGATTGGCTAAAATTAAGATATNTAANTAAACATAAANATNANAAATTAATTTTATATTATGATAATGATTGNGGTTTTTGTCATTACACAGTACGTNTNATAAAAAGNTTNGANGTTTTTAATAGAATTNTTTTTGATCATGGNTCTAGTGAAAATAAAATTAAACCTAAAGATTTTAATAAACTATCAAATGAAACAGCAATNTTATATAATCCNATAAATAAAAAATTATGGACAAGGCATCAAGTCTTTGGAAAAGTACTATCAATTTTACCTTTTGGATTTATAATATCATGGNTTTTCTTTATTCCCTATTTTTCAGAAATTTTTGGATTTNTTTATGATAAAATTGCAATAAATAGAACTAAAATTAGTGTTTTATTTGGTTTGCCTGCATGTAATTTGCCAAATTTAGATAATAATTTAGATATTGAAATAAAAAATAACTTAAATAATTCATTATTTTCTGAATTAAATATACATACTTATAATATTGGTAAAATTATATCTCCATTAATACTTATTATAATGTTAAGTGCTGCCTTTAATTCTGCCCTAATAGAAAATCCAGGAGTCCAATCTTTTTTAATCAAAAANGAATTTATANAAAATACTAAAAAAGAAANNATTAAACNAAAAAGTGNAATTAATAAAAATCGAAATTTTTTTAATTGGGAAAATAATAAAATGCTTGAAAGAGTTTCTAGGTATCCTAGAATGATTCAAATGTGGAAAATGTTCTCTCCTAATGTACTTTCTAAAGATAATTTAATTATTGTTGAAGCTTTTCTAGAAGATGGAAGTATAATTGATCCTTTTACAGGATTAAAACCTATTTTAAATAGTACAGATTATAAATTTATAATGAAAAATAAAAGTCAGCTATGGAGAAAGTATTTTGAAAATTTTCGAAAATTTGATGCAACTCGTAGTGGTGAAAGTACATTCAAAAAATGGGTGTTAAATCCAAACAATAATTATTTTAAAAATAACCTTAATAAGAAAAAAATTGATTCGATAAAGATCTGGAAAATTAGTCAAAACTCACCTAGTATTATATTGACAAGAGACGGCAATTTTAATGGTATTAGAGAGCCTAATGAAGTTAAAAAAGAATGCTTATCTCATAATATTAAAAAATCTAATAATACTAATCCAATAAATTCTTTACAGGATTATCTTGAACGAGTTAAGGTAAAAAAATAATTTAAATTTTATCTATTGAATTATTTAAATCTTCCATTAAATCTTTAATATCTTCAATACCAACAGATAATCTTACCAGACCATCAGTTATTCCTAATTTTTTTCTTACATCTTTAGGTATAGATGCATGGGTCATTGATGCAGGATGACATACTAAACTTTCTACACCACCCAAACTTTCTGCTAATGTGAATATTTGAAGCTTTTTTACAAATTTTCTTGCTTTTGTTAATGATCCTAAATCAATACTTATCATTCCACCAAATACAGATTCGTTATTTGGGTTAAGTTGTTGTTTTTTTGCTACTTCATGATTTGGATGTCGTTTTAAACCTGGATAATAGATTGCTTTAATCTTGCTTGATTTCTTAAGAAATTTTGATATTTCATACGCATTATAATTATGCCTATCCATTCTAACATGTAAAGTTTTTAATGATCTTTGAACTATCCAACAATCAAATGGCGAAGGNACAGCACCAACTGACATTTGAATAAATCTTAATTTATCTATTAAATCTTGATTTTTTGCTACTAGTATACCACCTATAACATCACTATGCCCATTTAAGTATTTTGTAATACTATGCATAACTATATCTGCACCTAATGTTAAAGGCCTTTGATTATAAGGAGACATAAAGGTATTATCTGTGACTAAAATACAATTTGATTTTTTGCAAATTTTAGAAATTTCTTCAATATCACATATCTCCATCATTGGATTTGTGGGTGTTTCTATATAGACCATTTTAGTATTTTTATTTATAGCACTTTTTAAAGCATCTAAGTCAGTTGTATCTATCCATTTTGGTTTAATTAAAAAATTTTTATAAATTTTTTCCATAATTCGAAAAGTGCCACCGTAGACATTTCTAGTAAAAATAATCTCATCTCCTGAAGATAATAAATGAATTATAGCAGATATGGCACCCATACCAGAACTAAATGAAATACCTTCTTTACCTTTTTCTAATGAAGCAATATTATCTTCTAAATTTGTTCTAGTTGGATTCCCAGCTCTTGAATAATCATATTCATATTCACCAAACTCTTCTTGCTTAAATGTAGACGTTAAATAAATTGGCAAAGATACAGCNCCATATAATTTTTCTGGATTTTGTCCTACATGTATAGCTTTAGTACTAAATTTTTTATTTTTTTTATTCAATTATACTCCAACCTTGATTTAAAAAACTTTCTGCTTTTTTATATTTAATTATTTTTGATTCACTTCCATTAGAAATTTTAATTTTATCATTTCTTCCATATTTTTTTTGAATATTAGACTTTATTGGTGATTGTATATTTTTATTAGGACCTTTATTAGTCTGATTTTTTAATTGTGGAATACCAGATATTTTACTATGTGATAATTGCATATTTTTTGGAGTTTTATTTTCGATAATAATCTTTGATTCATCTACTTTTGTTAAATTAGTTCTAAAAAGTGTTTTTAAAATTTCTTTATTAATAGAAAACATCATTTCTTCAAATANTATGTATCCTTCTTTTTTATATTCAATTAATGGATTTTTTTGACCATAAGCCCTAAGNTTTATACCTTCTCTCATTTGATCCATTGCATTTAAATGTTCTTTCCATTTTTTATCAATNTCTCTCAATGAAATAAANTTTATGAAATTATTAAATATTTTATCACCNATATCATTTTGTTTATAATTAATAATCTGTAACATATTATNTTTAATACTTTTTTTAATTAATTCTGCTTTAGAAATATTCTCAATTTCACTACTTATATCTAAAGATAATGAATCTAATAATTCATTATTTAANCCTTCAATATCCCATGTATTANCAGAATTAGAATTNTTNCCAAAATTTGCTATNCAGTCATCAATAAACTCATCCATAATCTGATTTATTTCATCAAATATTTCTAAATCATCAAGAAAATAATTTCTTCTTCCATAAATGATTTCTCTTTGNCTATTCATTACCATATCATATTCAAGAACATGTTTTCTTATACTAAAATTTCTNGTCTCTAATTTTTGTTGAGCCCTTTGTACTGATTTTGTAACCATTGAATGAGTTATAACTTCACCTTCTTCTATTCCTAATTTATCCATAACATTTGCTATTCTATCNGAACCAAAAATTCTCATCAAATCATCTTCAAGACTTAAATAAAAAATTGTTTCACCTGCATCACCCTGCCTTCCAGATCTTCCTCTAAGCTGTAAATCAATTCTTCTAGATTCATGTCGACCTGTACCTAAAATAAATAATCCACCAACATCTTTAATACCNTCACCNAATTTAATATCTGTTCCTCTTCCNGCCATGTTTGTTGCTATAGTAATTGCACCTGCNTGNCCTGCTCTNGANACAATATCAGCTTCCTTTTGATGTTGTTTTGCATTTAATACATTATGTGAAACTTTTGAATTTTTTAATTTTTTTGATAGAATTTCAGATTCTTCAACTGATGTAGTTCCNACTAAAACTGGCTGACCTTTTTCACACAACTCTTTTACTTTANTNACNATAGCATCATACTTTTCTTTTTTAGATCTAAATATATAATCATCGTGNTCTAGNCTTTTAATAGGTATGTTTGTAGGAATTTCAACTACATCTAATTTATAAATCTCCATAAATTCTTGTGCTTCTGTCATTGCAGTTCCAGTCATTCCAGATAATTTTTTATACATTCTAAAATAATTTTGAATGGTTATTGTTGCATGTGTTTGACTTTCTCTACCTACAACAACACTTTCCTTAATTTCTATCGCTTCATGTAAACCATCTGAATATCTTCGTCCATGTAAAACTCTNCCTGTATGTTCATCAACNATTTGAACTTTNCCTTTNTGAACAATGTATTCTATATCTTTTTCATATAANCAAAATGCNTGTAATAATTTNTTGATTATATGNATTCGTTCACTTCTTTCACCATGAAGTTGCTGAGCTTTCTGCTTTTGCTTTATAANTTCTTCTTTTGTTATACCATCTTTCTTTTCTATATCATAGTAAACATCGCCTAAATCAGGAATNATAAAATATTCAGGGTTTGATGATGATAGATATTCTCTACCTTTTTCTGATANATCTGTTACTTTTGAATTTTCATCTATTACAAAATATAATTGTTCTTCAATCTCAGAAACTTTCTTTTCTCTAATAAATTCACTCTCAGTATCATGAACCAATCTTTTAATTCCTGTTTCTTGAAAAATNTTCATTAATTTTTTATTTTTAGGTGCNCCTTTTGAAGCAACTAACAATTTAATACCAGCTTTNATNTTATCAGTTTTTAATAATTCTTGTGCTTCATTNACTAGTTCACTTACCATCTTATTTTGAGTTCTTACAAGTGATTCAATTTTATTTCTCCATGTACTATATTCCGGATTTATTGGNGCATCAATAGAACCAGATATNATTAATGGAGTTCTTGCTTCATCTACTAATACTGAATCTACTTCATCTACTATCGCATAAAAATGTTNTCTTTGAACTTTCTGTTCTGAAGATGANACCATATTATCTCGAAGATAATCAAANCCAAATTGACTGTTAGTNCCATAAGTTATATCTTTATCATAAGCTTCTTTTCTAAGNTTTGGAGGCATTCTNTCTAATAAACAACCAACNGATAANCCTAAATAATTATAAAGTANACCCATCCATTCACTATCTCTTTGTGCNAAATAATCATTAACAGTTACTACATGTATNCCTTTATTTGTTATTGCATTNANAACAATTGGTAATGTTGAAACNAGTGTTTTACCTTCGCCTGTTTTCATTTCAGAAATTTTTNCTTGATGTAAAACTATACCACCAACTAATTGAACATCATATGGAATCATATTCCATTCCATATCTGTNTCCATAACTTTAAATTTAGTATTGCTTAGTCTTCTNGCAACATCTTTNACTATAGCAAANACTTCTACCATATGNTCATTTAAATAAGNANTTTCTAATTCATCAATATTTTTTTCNATTTCTGATTGGGAAATATTTTCTTTTTTATAATTATTAATAGAATTTTGAATTTTATCTTGAAGGTTGGTTTTAATTAAATTAAATTTATTTTTTATATCNTGATCNCTTATTTTATNCAAANCTTTNTAATGATTATTAATTTCATCAACTATAGGTGAGATTTTTTTTAAATCTTTATCAGATTTTTTTCCAAAAACTTTAGTTATTATTTTATCAAATATTGCCATTTTAAATTTTAATTTTATTATCTTCTAAATCATTATAAAGAGAATCTAAAACTCCATTAACAAACGCACTACTTTCCGTATTACCATAAATTTTAGCTATTTCAACTCCTTCTACAATTGAAACTTTATTAGGAATTTCATCAAAAAAGAACATTTCTGTTAGAGATAATCTTAAAATTAATTTATCAATAAGTGCAATTCTCTTTAAGTCCCAGTTTTTTAATTTTTTGGTAATAAATTTATCAATTTCATCAGAATTATTAATGGTTGCCTCAATCAATTTATATGCATAGTCAACTATGTTATTATTTAAAATAGCCTCATCATTATCTATTGGAGAGCCGTTGATAAAGAAATTATCATTAATTTCTTTATCATCTAATAAATATTTCATATGATCTAAAAGCTCTCTGGGGTGTGTTTGAGACATATCCCATGCATAATAAATCTGAAGTGATAATGACCGTGAAATTCTTTTTTCAATTCTATTCATTTTATCAAATTGACTCATATAAATTAATTGTTTCTACTTTTAGATATTTTTTTTATTCTATCTTCAGCTTGCAGTGCTGCTGCTTGATTAGTTGTAATAGATTCTAATTTTGCTCTTTTAAATATACTCATTAATGTATCATATATTTTTTCTGCTTGATTAAAAGCCTTATCTTTATTATATCCTTCTAACTCGTTTGCAACATTAATTAAACCTCCAGCATTAATTACATAATCAGGCGCATATAATATCTCTTTTTTAACTAGTAACTCACTATCTGTAATTGCATTTTTTAAAACATTATTTGCTGCACCTGCAATAATTTTACAATTCAATCTAGAAATACTAGTTTCATTTACTGTAGCACCTAATGCACAAGGTGCATATATATCAACAACCTGATTTAAAATCTCATCTTTATCAACTGCAATACAACCATATTTTTTAACTACATAATCCACTTTATCTCTTTCAATATCTGCCACATATACTTCAGCACCATCTTTAATAAGATAATTAACTAAATGTGAACCAACATGACCTAAACCTTGCACTGAAACTTTCAATCCTTCTAAAGAATTTTTGTTAAACTTTTCTTTTACACTAGCTTTCATTCCTATATATACACCAAATGCTGTTACTGGGGATGGATCACCACTACCCCCCAAAGATTGTGCAATACCTGTTACATGATTAGTTTCTTTTTTTACATTTTCCATATCATGTATACTAGTNCCAACATCTTCAGCAGTAATATATCTTCCACCTAAACCTTCAACAAATCTTCCAAAAGATTCAAACAATTTNTCAGTTTTATCTTTTTTTGAATCTCCAATGATTACAGCTTTACCACCACCTAAATTTAATCCTGCTATTGAAGCTTTATATGTCATTCCTTTTGATAATCTTAAAACATCAATTATTGCTTCTTTTTCATTTTTGTAATTCCACATTCGACATCCACCTAAAGCTGGACCTAAAGTTGTATTATGTATTGCAACAATACCTTTCAAGCCAGAATGAGAATCATTAAAGAATGATATTTGCTCATGTCCTCTCGTATTTAATTCTTTAAAAATTTNCATAAATTTTCTCCATTTTATAATAAAGACCTTGCAATAACTACNCTCTGTATTTCTGATGTGCCTTCATATATCTGTGTAATTTTTGCATCNCGCATTAACCTCTCNACTCCAGTTTCTCTTATATATCCATACCCACCATGAATTTGAACACATTGAGTAGATGCTCTCATTGATACTTCTGATGCATATACTTTAGCCATTGATGCAAGTACTCCAAAATTTTGATGATTATCTTTTGCCCAAGCTGCTTTCCAAATCAATAGTCTNGCAGCCTCAATTTCCATAGCCATATCTGCAAGTTTAAACTGAATACCTTGATTTGAAGCAATAGGTTTTCCAAATTGTTTGCGCTCTTTTGAATAACTAATTGAATGATTTAATGAAGCTTTTGCAATACCTAGTGCTTGAGCCGCAATNCCAATACGTCCNCCATCTAATGTNGCTAAGGCAATNTTAAAACCCTCACCCTCTTTACCAATTAAATTTTGTTCNGGCACTTTAACATTATCAAAGTAAAGTTCGCAAGTATCTGANGATCTAATACCNAATTTTTCTTCAGCTTTACCNCACTCAAATCCTTCAAAGTCTTTTTCTAAAATAAAACATGATACACCTTTATGTCCTACCCCTTTTTCAGTTACAGCAAAAACTAATACTATATCAGAATTNATACCATTTGTTACCCAATTTTTTGTTCCATTAATTATATAATTTTCACCTTCTTTTATAGCGGTTGTCAACATATTTGATGCATCTGAACCAGATTGTGGTTCAGATAAAGAAAATGCTCCCAATTTTTTTCCTGCTGCTAACTTAGTTAAATATTTTTCTTTTTGAAAATCATTACCAAAGTGTTCAATTAAATAACAAACCAGAGAATTATTAACAGACATTATAACTGCCGCAGAGGCATCAACCGATGAAATTTCTTCCATTGCAATAGCATATGAAATTGTATCCATACCTCCGCCNNTCCATTTTGGACTTGCCATCATTCCTAAAAATCCTAAATCAGCCATTTTTTTTATCTGTTCTTTAGGCCAAGTCTTATTTGCATCTCTTTCAATAGCCCCATCATATAATTCATTTAATGCAAATTCTTTAGCTGTTTTTTGAATTAATAATTGTTCTTCTGATAAATTAAAATTAATCATATTTATAAAATCCTCTTCCTGTTTTTTTTCCTAATAAACCACTACTAACCATTGTTTTTAAAAGGGTGCAAGGTCTATACTTTGAATCATTAAAACCGCTCCATAAAACTTCCATAATATCTAAACAAATATCTAAACCNATAANGTCAGCTAATTGTAAAGGGCCCATAGGGTGTGACATGCCAAGTTTCATAATATCATCTATAGCTTCTTTTTTTGCAACATTTTGCTCCAGACAAAATATTGCCTCATTAATCATAGGCATTAATATCCTATTTGATATAAACCCTGGATAATCATTGCATTCCACTGGAGTTTTACCCATTATTTTTGCTAAACCTGTTATTACTTTTACTGTATCAATTGAAGTATGTAAAGTTTTAATTACCTCAACAAGCTTCATAATAGGAACTGGATTCATAAAATGCATACCTATTATTTTATCAGGCCTATTTGTTTGATTACCTAAATTTGATATTGATATTGAAGAAGTGTTACTTGCAAAAATAGTTTCTTTTTTACATATAGCATCTAATTCTTTAAATAATGAAGATTTTATACTAAATTTTTCAGGTATTGCTTCAATTATTAAATCCATATCTTTACAGTCATTTATTTTGGTAGAAATAGTAATATTATTAATTGTATTATTTTTTTCATTAGATGAAATTACATTCTTTTTTAACTGTCTATCTAAATTAGAATTTATAGTTAACAACGCATCATCTAATTGCAATTGATTAATATCAACTAATAATGTTTTAAAGCCAGATTGTGCAGAAATATGTGCAATACCATTACCCATCGTTCCTGAACCTATCACCGCAATTTTTATTTTTTTATCCATAACAAATCCTTACAAATCATAATTTTCAATAATCATAGCAGAGGCTTCACCTCCACCTATACATATAGATGCAATACCATACTTTTTTTGTCTAATTTTTAAGGCATTTAATAATGTAACTAAAATTCTAGTACCTGAAGCACCGATTGGGTGCCCTATTGAAACTGCACCCCCATAAATATTAACCTTATCAGGATGTATTTTAAGTTTGTTAATAGCAATCATTGGCACACATGAAAATGCTTCATTTATTTCAAATAAATCTATGTCATCTATATCTAAATTTGCTATTTCTAATACTTTTTTTATCGCATAAATTGGAGCTTTAGTAAAATACAAAGGCTCAGTAGCAAACGAGGTATGTGCAATAATTTTAGCCTTTGGTTTTAAATTATTTTTTTCACCTATTGATTTAGAGCCCATTAAAATAGCTGAAGCTCCATCACTTAAACTACTTGCATTAGCAGCAGTTATTGAACCATCCTTAATAAATGCTGGCCTTAAATTTGAAACTTTGTCCTCTCTAAATTTTAGAGGCTCTTCATCAACCGAAAAAATTATATCTTTTTTTCTTAGCTTCATCTCTACTGGCGTAATTTCATTTTTAAAATACCCTTTTTTAATTGCTTCATTTGATCTCTTGTATGATTCAATAGCATATTCATCCTGCATACTTCTAGTAAAATTTTCTTCTTTACATAATACTTCTGCACAATTACCCATTGCATAATCATTATATGGATCCCATAATCCATCTTTCAAAATTGAATCAGTTAAATTTTTATGACCAAAACCTAAACCAAGTCTAGCTTTATTAATATAATAAGGTGCTAAACTCATATTTTCCATTCCACCACAAATCAAAAAAGAAGAATTACCTATACGAATTGAATCATCTCCCAACATAACAGATTTTAATCCTGAGCCACATACTTTATTTATAGTTAAACATTCAACACCATTGCCTAAGTCAGCACCCAGAGCAGCTTGCCTTGCAGGAGCTTGACCCAAATTAGCTGAAAGAACATTGCCCATTATAACTTGGTTAATATCAGCTTTATTAACTTTATTTTTATTTAATAAAGATTTTATCACTATAGAGCCTAACTTAGTTGCCTTTAATGTACTTAAAGAACCTTGAAAGGCTCCAATAGCTGTTCTTATATAATCATAAATCAACGAATTATTAAAATTATCCTGCATCTTTTTCCTCTTCATTTTTTGCATACGCCTTTATAATATCTTTAACCAAACTATGTCTAACAACATCAGAAGAATTAAATTCCATATAACCAATACCATCTACATTCTTTAAAATATTAATTGCTTCAATTAGTCCTGATAAATTTTTTTTAGGTAAATCAATTTGAGTTAAATCTCCAGTAATAATTGCTTTAGATGTTACACCTAATCTCGTTAAGAACATCTTCATTTGTATATTTGTAGCATTTTGTGCTTCATCTAAAATAATAAATGCATTATGCAATGTTCTTCCTCTCATATATGCTAATGGAGCTATTTCTATCATATTATTATCAATATAAAATTTTAATTTATCTTTTTCAATCATATCATTTAATGCNTCATATAAAGGAGTNANATATGGNTCGATTTTTTCCTTCAAATCTCCAGGTAAAAANCCCAAACTTTCTCCAGCTTCTACTGCAGGCCTTGTAATAACAATTTTATTAACTATTTTANTTTTTAAGGCAGCCACAGCACATGCTACAGCTTGATACGTCTTTCCAGTTCCAGCAGGACCAATTGCAAATGTAATATCATGATTATTAACAGCTTTTAAATATTTTTTTTGTCCCACAGTTTTAGCATAAACTATCCCTTTGTAGGTATGTAAAATAATTTTTTTAGCAATTGATTCTTCAGATAATAATTCTGAATCTTCAGAAGTATTATCAATGAAATTTTCAATTTCATTTTCTTCTAAATGACCTTTTTGTTCTATTGTATTAATCATATTATTAAATATTTTAGAGATAATTTTAATTTCTTTTTTATCGCCACTTAACTTAACTGTACTTCCTCTGACAATAATATTTGTTGAAAAATTATTGTCAATCAATTNAATATATTTTTCATTCGGGCCCATGAATGATAGCGGATCTATTAGTTGTATATCAAAAANTTTTTTCATAAATATTTTAANTAAAAAAAGCCCTTTATAGAAAACAATCTAAAAAGGGCAAATTTATATTCTATAAAGCTATGAAATTTACATAATATTCTAGTTAATTCAAACGTCAACTAATCAGATTTAATATCAAGACCTAATTCATCTAATTGTGATTTATCAACNTTTGAGGGAGAATTGTCCATTAGCGAAGTTGCTGAGGTAGTTTTTGGAAAAGCNATTACATCTCTAATTTGATTAGAGCCAGCTAAAAGCATTACTATNCTATCAAANCCAAATGCCATNCCACCATGAGGAGGAGCTCCATATTTAAATGCATTCATTAAAAATCCAAATTTTTCACTTGCTTCNATATCTGAAATTCCNAGAATATCAAAAATATTTTTTTGAGTGTCACTATTATGTATTCTTATAGANCCTCCACCTAATTCGTAACCNTTCATTACTATATCNTATGCTAGAGANCTAACTTTATCTGGAGNAGAATCTAATAANTGNATGTCCTCTGGATTTGGGGCAGTAAATGGATGATGAAGAGAAAAATATTTATTTTTATCTTTTTCAAANAAAGGAAAATCAACAACCCATAATGGNGACCATATATTTTTATCAATTAAATTTTCATTATCTGCAAGNTTTAATCGTAAAGCACCTAAAGCCTGTAATGTTTTTTTCTTGTTNTCNCCAATTAAAAAAACAATTGAGTTTTTTTCTATTTCTAAATCATTTATGATTTTTTTCTGGANTTCAGNTTTAAAAAATTTGCCTATNCCNCCCTCAAAACCTGTTTCATTAACTTTAAACCANGCTAACCCNTTAACATTATAATATGTTTTTAATTCATCAGTTAATTCATCTATCACTTTTCTAGAATATTTATCTGAATTAGGGCAAATTATTGATTTAATTATTCCATCATTATCAATAACTGTTTTGAAAGTATTAAAATCTGAATCTAAAATATATTGATTAAAATCTTTTAGCTTCATATCAAAACGAATATCTGGCTTATCAGAACCATAATTTTCCATTGCNTAATTATAGGTCATAACAGGAAATTCAGATTCTAATTGNATATCCAATATNTCATTCCAAATATATTTAATCAAATTTGTTCCTAAGGAAATAATATCTTCTTGCTTTATAAANGACATTTCNATATCAATTTGAGTAAATTCAGGNTGTCTNTCTGCNCTAAAATCTTCATCTCTNAAACATTTAACAATTTGATAATAACGATCAAACCCTGAAACCATTAATAATTGTTTATATGTTTGAGGGGATTGNGGTAGAGCATAAAACTTTCCTTTATGCAATCTACTAGGAACTAAAAAGTCTCTAGCACCTTCAGGTGTAGATTTCATCAAAATTGGTGTTTCNATTTCTAAAAAATTATTTTCAGANAAAAAGTTTCTNGTTAAAATAGAAGTTTTATGCCTAATTAATAAGTTTTTTTGAAGTTCTTTTGTCCTNAATTCAAGATATCTATATTTTAATCNATGATCCTCCATTGCAGATTGCCTATCATTAATNTCAAAAGGTGGAGTTAANGACTTGTTATATATTTCAATNTTTTTTACNTCTATATCAATCAATCCTGTTTTAATTTTATTATTTTGAGCTTCAATNGGNCTTAATACTACCTTACCCTCAANACCAATAACATCCTCTAAACTTAATTTTTTAGCTTTNNTAAACGNGTTTTGATCAATATCTNNATTGAATACTAATTGTGTTTTTCCATATCTATCTCTTAAATCAGCAAAAATTACGCTACCTAAATCTCTAACTTTTGAAATCCAACCATTTAAAATTACAGNCTTATCTACTGAATCTTTACATAAATCACCGCANGTATGTGTTCTAATTTTTATCATNTTTACTTTTTTTTATTTTATTATTTTTAAAAATTTGAATNATTTTTTTTGCATAATCATCTAAGCTTNTATTTTTAATTATGTCAAAAACTANACCTTCTTCATTNATTAAAAAAGTAACTCTTTTTGGNAAAAANTAAGTNTCAACACCATATAACTTAGATACTTTCGCATCTANATCAGATAAAAGTTGAAATGATAAATTATATTTTTGTGAAAATTCTTTTTGTCTTTCTTTTGTATCATAACTTATACCTAATATTTCAATATTATTATCNCGATACTGCTTATATTCATCACGGAACCCGCAAGCCTGCTTNACTCANCCTGGAGTAAATGCNTTTGGGAAAAAATATATAATTAAATTTTTTCCTGCATAATCAGATAAAGATACAAGTTCTGNATTTTGATTGTATAATTTAAAATNAGGNGCTTTTTGATTTACNTGTAAATCATTAANATTNGAACTGGTAAATGATAAAAACAAAACTATTGAAATAATAACTGTAATTATAAATAATGNATACATTTTNATGTTTTCTTTAATTTTTTTCATTGTCAAATTTAGGNNAAAAATCTAATCAATCTTAACTAATAAATAATCTTTAAAAAAGTAAGTTTTAAATTTGGTTTCAGATGTATAATAAATCCATAAATCATAATTATCATCTTTTTTAATAATATCAGGTTCACCTAAAATAAATTCAATTTCATTAAAANTCATTCCAATTGNAATTTTTTCGTTTAANTTTTGNATNGNTTTCTTTCTTCTTTCAGACACATACTCTTTTAAATTTATTTTTGTAATTTCNNNATCATANTTTTTAAGTTTTTCATCTATAATATTNATATAATTTGAAAAANNTTCTTCATATTTTGGTTTAAGTCGAATTATNGTTTTTAAATATTCTTTAACNAGCTTTAATTCATTAGGATTANCGNTATCATTTATNTCATTTAAAATATATTTTACTAGTTCTGTATATTTATCATTCATCTCAATAAATAAACTTGGATCTAATTCTAANGCTTGTTGATAANAATCAACNGCNTCTGAATAATTNTTTAAATCTTTNAGAATATTTCCNTTTTTAACTAAAATTTTAGCCTCTACTTTATCAGTTTCTGGCCATAAGTANGGNGAAATATTTCTAGCTTTATTCAAAATTTTGATTGAATTNAAAAAAGTGTTTTTATCTAAATTTTTATTAGTATCNTCAATTAAAANTTTTGCAATATCTCTTTTATAAGATTCAATCTCTAATATTAAATTAGGATCTGCAGTTTGTTCAGCCTTATTGAAGTTTAATAAAGCTAAGTCNTATTCATTATTNTTAAAATTTTTCAATGCCATTTCAAAATATTGATATGGTATTTGCGTATAGCAAAAATTTAACATTTTTTTAGCTTTTTCAAATCTAAAGTTATGACTATAAATATTTAAAAATTGTTTATATTTTTTTACAGCATTTATGTAATCTTTATCTAACATCAAATCAAATGCTTCATCTCCTTTAGTTTCTTGTCCTCCAAATAAAGTTCCAAAAGTTAAAAAAATACCAAATGTATTTATATCTAAACCAATAATAGGTGTTTCGTTTTTATCATCATATATTTTATTTATATACGTTCTTCCAGATCTTAGTTCTAAACCTACTGCATAATTATAGGGTAAAGATGAATTTTGAATGATATATTTATAACCCATTGAAAAATTTTCATTAAAACCTGTGCCATTTATATACTTTTTCTGACTTAGTGATTCATAAATAGAAGTATAACTTAATCCTAATGAATAATAACTATAAAAATAGAAATTTGAAGAAAACTGACTTACAAGTGATAGATTTAAAAAACCGTCATATATTGTAGGTCTAAATCTGTAATTTTCAGTACTATTACTAATATAAATTGGTCCTACAGGGTTTGATAATATATTCGAATATCTAACTCCTCCTCCTAAATGAAGATCTATCAAATTTTGATGGTATAACTTTTCTAATATATTATATTTCATTATATCCACTTCAATAAAAAAACCTATTCTAGAATCTATATTTGAAATAAATAAATTATTAATATCTTGATTGTCTAATATTATTGGATTAGAGTTTAAATCAAAATTTCCTTTTAATGCTTTAGAAAAATAATTTGGCCCTCCATAACTAAACAAGCCAATTTTTAAATCATATGGAATTAAATAAAATGGTTCTCTAAAAGTCATTTTTCTAAAATTATGATTAATAAATTTATCAATAGGGGTAGTTGACCACTCATTTTGCGATGAAAAGGAATAACTCATAAAAACTATAACTATTAAAAAATATTTACTCATTGTATTATAAAATAAACAAATCTTTCATTTCTTTTAAATTAATATTAATTAATTTAATTTAAAATATGGTTTTAAGATTTATAGTTCATGTAATTAAGTTATTTATATGTATATTTTGTATATCAGCATCAACATATGATAATTGGGATTCAACATTTAAGATTGGTTTAATAGAATATGAACCAGGTGATTGGAATTCTGACCAAACTGCACTATCAGAGCTTATGAAATTTATTAAAAAAAATACCAATATTCCCATAAACACCATTAATAGAGACGATGAATTAAAGATGAAAATTGGAAGTAATATTTTTTATAAAACTGAATATATTTATATGACAGGACATGGAGAGAAAAGAAAAAATGGATCATGGCAAGGTATAAAATTAAAAAATAAAGAAATAGAAGCATTGAGAACTCATCTGTTAAATGGTGGATTCCTACATGTTGATGATAATTATAATTTTGATAAAACCTTTTTTTTAGAAATGAAAAAAGTATTTCCAAATAAAGAATGGATATTATTAAATGATGAACATGAAATTTTTAATATATATTATAAATTTAATGAAGGATTACCTAAAATACATAAACATGATAATAAGAAACCTAAACTATATGCACTGTATAATGAAAATAAAATTATAGTACTATATTCTTTAGAAAGTGATTTAGGTGATGGATGGGAATCAAATGAAGAACATGAAAGAATTACTGGGAAAAAATTAAGTCCTCAAAAACGATTAGATGCTTTAAAAATGGGAACAAATATTTTAATATTTGCACTTAGTCAATAAAAATGGAATACATACATCAATTTTTAAAATCTTACCTTTTTAAAAAAATAAAAAATCAAAATTTCATTCTAATAATTAATTCTTTAATTGTTGGTGTAGCTTTTCTTATTATATTAATCAAAATAGAAGAAAATGTCTATTTCTCTCCAATAATAAAAAATAAACTACTATCATTATTATTAATGATTTACTTAATTATAATCATATATATAATTTTTAAATCATTAATTCATATTAAAGGTTTATTTGGAAATTCTAATTATCAACAATTAGCTTTTGAATTAATAAATAAAATTTCTGCTAAAGATAAGATTATTAATGCATTGCAAATTTATTCGAATATTAATTTAAAAAATTCTTACTCTGATTTAACCATACAAGCAATTAGTGAAGTAGAAAATGATTTAAAAAAAATCAGTATTAATAATATAAAATTTAATTCTAAAAATAAAAATTTATATATATTGCTAGTATTAATTTTTACTTTATTATTAAATAGTTATTTTTCGATGCAATATATAAATGCTATGCAAAGATTAATATCAAAGGATAAAACATACATAAAGCCACTTCCTTTTGAATTAATAATTAATCATGATAATAAAATTATTTTTAAAGGTGAAGATTTAGAAGTAAATATTTTATCTACTAAAAATATACCAAACACTATAAAGTTAAATAAAATGATAGATGGTAAAATAGAATCAGTCAGTATTAATAAAATAAACGAATCATTTACACATTCATTTAAAAATTTTAAAAAAAATACTAAAATATGGGCTACCTATTTACATGAATCAAAACTACCGTTTAATAGATATAAAATAAATTCTGATACATTAACTGTTATTTTAAAAAACAGGCCGGAATTTAAAGAATTATCTATTAACATAATTCCACCATTATATACAAATATAAACGAAATAAAACATAATCAGAGCATGTCTAGAATTGAAGTAATTAAAGGGTCTACGATTAAAATAAATGGCTTGTTAAATAAAAAAATATCTGAAGCTATAATAAAATTTGACGATATTAACTTTATATATATGTCCGTTAATAAAAATAAAATTGAATCAGAATTTACAGTTGAATACTCTAAAGATTTTGAAATAATATGCTATGATTATGAGGATATAAATAATATACCAATTGTATACTCAATAAGCGTTAGTGATGATCTAAATCCATATGTAAGAATAAATTATCCT
>NHBL01000034.1 GCA_002167465.1 bacterium TMED6 | reverse complement strand
AATAAATTTCCTATAAAAGATCTTTTATGTAGACATCGAATAGGTGAAGTTAAAGTAGGAGAAACAAGTTTGCATGTTTCGATATGGTCTAAGCACCGTAAAGAAGGTCTTGAGGCGATGTCTTTTTTTATAATAGAGTTAAAAAAAAGAGTCCCTATTTGGAAATGGGCAATCCTTGAAAATGGTGAAAAAATTCCGAGTGAGTGTAAGCACGAATAAAATTAGAAATGTAAATTAGGCTTCTCAATGTTTGGATTTTCGGAACGTTCTATTGCTAACATACTTTTTTGGGTCACTCGAAAAAAATGGTTGATCCTTTCTTTTTTACTAAGTATTTCTTTTTTTTATTTCCCTACTCCTGAGGGACTATCTTCAGAAGGCCATCGAACTTTAATCATAGTGTTGGTAGCTCTTTCACTTATTATTAGTGAGACAATTCCTTTGCCTGCTGTTGCGATTTTAATTCTTATTATGGAAGTTGTTTTAGGTGTTGATACTGCTGATGGTGTAGCATCCTCATTTATGAGTGATGCAGTATTTTTTATAATGGGGTCTTTAATGCTGGCAGTCTCAATAGTGCATCAGGGCCTTGATAAGAGACTTGCTCTTTTAGTAATAAATATCACGGGGAATAAAACATGGAGGATTGTAATGGGTTTCGTAACCATATCTGCATTACTATCTTCTTTTATTGGAGAACATACCGTTGGAGCCATGATGTTACCCGTGGCATTAGCATTAATTCGCAATGCAGGTTTAGATACAGGGAAAGCAACAAAATTATCATCCGTTTTATTATTCTCTATTGCATATGGTTGCGCTATTGGTTCCATTGGTACTCCTTCTGGAGGAGGTAGGAATGTTATAATGATTGGTTACCTAGCTGAATTTGGTATGGCAGAAATATCCTATTTGGATTGGATTAAAATGGCTTATCCGATGTTAATATTAGAAATACCAATTGTTGGTTTTGTTTTGTGGAGAACTTTTACTCCTTCCCAAAAAACAATGGATTCTTCTGTAAGAAAATTAAAGGTTCAGGTTGCAAAAACAGGAAAATTAAATGCTAATCAATTAATGGCCATTGGTATTTTTATTCTTGTTTTTTTAGGATGGGTTTTTCTAAGTCCTATTTTTGGCTTAGGAATTGTAGCTCTCAGTGGTGTGTTTCTTTATCTGTCTTTCGGACTGATTAATTGGAAGGAAATCAATAGAAATACAAATTGGGGTGTAATCCTATTATTTGGATCTGCTATATCTCTTGGTATTCAGATGAAAGAAACTGGTGCCGCTCTTTGGGTTGCTGAACAAACACTAACGTATTTAGAAATGATTTTTCAAGATGTTGAGATTGTACGTTGGTTTGTATCTGTAATTGTAACAGGTTTATTAACGAACCTATTAAGCAATGCTGCTACAGTTGCTGTATTAGGTCCAATTGTTTTAGATATGGGTGGCGATCCGGTTATTACGGGGATTATGACATCTATCGCTTCTGCATTTGCATATCTAACAGTTGTGGCATCTCCTACTTGTATGATTATACATTCTACTGGTCTAATAACCTCGGCTGACTATTTTAAGGCGGGCTGGAAGCTATTTATCATATCAGTTTTTCTCCTTTTAATAGTCTCAATTTTTTATTGGCCATTTTTATCATTATGAAAATATTAATTGGAATAAGTAGTAAAGAATATTCGGAGCCTACACTGGATGTGGGTATGAGAATAGCAAGTATTCTAAAATCAGCCACCACTATTTTAGATGTTGGGAAAAAAATTAATGAGTTTAGTTACAAGGATGTGAGTATAGCCAATGAACTAATGGAATCTTGGGATCTAGATAGGCCTGGAGTTGAAGTCCTTGAATGGGCGTATAATTATTTACAAAAAGAGAACTATCTAACTAAAAATTCAAATGACAATGGTTTTTCAAAAAATCTTTTGGTAGATAAAGGCAATGGTAGGTCCGAGGTGTTTTTAAAAGGAATTGCTGTTAAGAATCTTAGTCTAATATTAAGGAATGGAGATATTATTGAAGAGCTGAGGGATGAAGTCCAATCTTTTAATTATGATTTGACGATTATTGGAGGCAGTGGAAAGCGTAGTATGGCGCATGATTTAATCCAATATATTGATAGTTCCATTTTTGTAGTAAATAATTTTAATCAAAAACAAACATATAGAATATTATTAGCTGTAGATGAGTCTAAACGCACTAAAAAAGCAGTAAAGTTTGGGGTTCGAGTTGCCCAAGCTTTTGATATTGAGGTGGATATAGTTTCAATCAGTAATGAAGAGAAAATTTCTGAAAAGTTACGTTCAGCCTCCCTACGCGCAGAGAAGATGATGAGAAGAACAGGCGTTAAGTCAAAAGCAAAATTTATAAAAGGCGACTTAGTAAATACGTTAGTTGGCGCTGCAGGTGATAATCATATAATTATTATGGGTACTTCATCCCAATCACCGCTTTCAAAGTTTTTTTTAGGTAGTAAACCTCTTGCTGTTATGGAGTCTTGTAATTGCCCAATGGTAATTGTAAAGTGATTTACAGACCAGGATTAATTTTTTGTATTAAGTTTTTTATAATTCTGTTATCGATGTAAAAATAATTTCTATTTTATATGTCTTAGAATTATTTACAGAATCATTGAAAATTAATAAATTAGTGTAGGTTATAAACCTAAATTAATAAAGGGAGTAAGTGAATCATTATGGAATTAATTCATCCAGTTTTTAAATGGCTGCATGTACTAGCAGGTATCATGTGGATAGGGCTATTATATTTTTTTAACTTTGTGAATACTGCTTTCGCACCTACTATGGACGGCGAAACGAAAAAGAAAGTGGTTCCAGAACTTATGCCTAGAACTTTGTATTGGTTTCGGATGGGTGCTGCTTGGACATGGGGTACAGGAATTGTATTACTTTACGTAATTTATTGGGCGGGAGGTATGATGCCTGAGGATTTCACCTCGAATGAAGTAACTGGTGATCCAGCAAATATGTCTATCCATATACTTTTATTATTTACTTTTGTAGCTGTGTTCCTTTATGATGCAATTTATAAAAGTCCATTAGCATCAAATGTAAGAGCAGTAACTGCAGTGAGTTTTTTACTTATTACAGCTTATGTTTTTGCAATGCAAAAATTGGGAGGTTTTGAATATAGAGCTGTTAATATTCACCTTGGCGCGTTGTTTGGAACAAATATGGCTTTTAACGTNTGGTTCCGAATTTGGCCTGCNCAACAGAAAATTATTACTGCTANCAAAAATGGTGAAGCACCAGATGGTGATCTTTTAGCATTGGCAGGTTTAAGATCTAAACATAATACCTACATGTCAGTCCCTCTAGTTTGGACTATGCACAATCAGCATCATGTTACAGCGCCTACCGCTCTTGGTATACCTGGTGANCACTCATGGATTTTGCCNATGGTAATGGTAATTCTCGGNTGGCACATAGTATGGCAATTGTATAAAAAGTCTAGTACAATTAAAGGTTTTTAATTACGTCTNTAAACCAGAAAAATCAAGAATGCCCTCTGTTNTTCCAGAGGGCATTTTGTTTTNTAGCCATAATAGATACTTTTTTTNCACATGGAGATCNNAAGANCGTCNCATCTTATTGGAAACCGTATGTTCTTCAGAGTTCTTATGCTGCGGGGACTGTTTTTTTTATCACCCTATTATTATCTGAAAATCCAGTTGTAATTGCAAGTATAGGAGCAACAGCATTTATTGTTTTTGCTTTACCAAATAATATCTCAGCTGAACCAAAAAGAATAATTGGAGGACATTTTTTGGGTTTTTTCATTGGTTCCTGTTTTGCTGTTTTTCCTTTTATGCATATCTTACTTTTTAAAGCAATTTGGTTTGCTTTGTCCATTGGTTTTACTATCCTCCTTATGGTTGTTTTGGATTTTGAGCATCCTCCTGCTGCNGGAACAGCATTAGGTATGACATTGGTTGGTTATAGTANTAGTGCTGCTATTGCAATTATTATNAGTGTTCTTTTATTAACANTAATTGCTTATTTNACAAAACCTTATNTAGAAGATTTAGTCTAGTCTATGACNCGAAAATTNGCGATCCTACTTTTGATAATTACAGGNGTTTTATGGAGCACGGGTGGCTTACTAATTAAATTAATNCCCTGGTCNCCCATTAGTATAGCTGGTATTCGTAGTGGACTTTCAGCTGTAATTATATATCTTTATAGAAAACCCCGAAGTAACGTTTTTGGAAGAANTATATGGGCTGGAGCTTTCTGTTATTCTNTAATGGTTATATGCTTTGTTTTTGCAAATAAAATTACAGCCTCAGGAAATGTAATTCTTATTCAATATGCAGCTCCTATTTATGTAGCAATATTTGGTTTTTCTTTTCTTGGGGAAAAGGCTACAAAAATAGATTGGATTACTATTNNAATAATCATANTTGGATTGAGCTGCTTTTTTTATGAAGATCTATCATTAAAACAAAAATGGGGTAATGTTCTCGCTATTTTTTCTGGATTAGGTTTTGCAGGTTTAACATTGTTTATGAGAAAAGAAAAAAATGCACATCCGATTGATTGTGTTTTGTTGGGTAACTTGATCACGTTTGTGATTTGTNTACCGTTTTATTNCAAAGGAGTCACANTGGAAACGACTCCATGGTTGGCGATTATATTTCTTGGTTTTGTACAACTCGGGCTAGCTTATATTTTATTTAGTACTGCAATCAAATATGTTAATGCGCTAGATGCTATTATCTATCCTGTGATTGAACCCCTTATTAATCCTCTGTTAACTTTTATATTTTTAGGAGAACTTATGANTGAAACAGCCTTAATAGGAGGGTTTCTAGTAATCACTGGTGTAATTGCAAGAGGCTTCTTACAGGAAGCTACAAGTTAATTAAGATATTTTTATCCTTCTCTTAGNTTGTAGGCAANGTGAACTCTATCTATTGCAACCATAAAGGAAGCAATTCTCATAGGAACTTGTTTNCTTTTTTTCAGCTCAAATACTTCGCTAAATGCATTCACCATCTTATCTTCTAGCTTTTTATTTACATCNTCTTCTGACCATTTAAACTGTTGAAGGTTTTGAACCCATTCAAAATAGGATACTGTAACTCCACCTGCATTTGTTAAAATATCAGGAATGATACCTATTTTTCTATCCCATAGTTTTTCTGCTGCAGAGCCAGTAACTGGACCATTAGCAGCTTCTACAATAACTTTACAGTTTAATGAATCAACGTTTTTATCATTGATAGCACTTCCTAATGCTGCGGGTATTAAAAAGTCACAATCCAAAGCAAGTAATTCATCATTGGTAATTTTTTTCCCTTGGTCAAAACCATCTATTGTCCTGTTTTCATAATTGAATTCAAAAAGTGAAGGGATATCAAGTCCATCTGGATCAAAGAGACCACCCGTCACATCACTTACTGCAATAATTTTACATCCATATTCATGTAAAAATTTTGCTGCATAGGATCCTACGTTTCCAAAACCTTGAATCACAACTTTTGCATTTTTTAGTTCTATATTCCATTTTTCAGCTGTTTCTCTTGTTACAACAGCAGTGCCTTTACCCGTTGCCGCTTCTCTTCCAGCGGAACCACCAAGTTCTAAAGGCTTGCCTGTAACGATTGCAGGAGAATATCCATGAAGTTGGCTGTACTCATCCATAAACCAGCTCATAACCTGGGCATTTGTATTTACATCTGGTGCTGGGATNTCAACATTTACTCCAATAATTGGATCGATTGCTCTAAAAAANCTNCTAGACATTCTTTCTAANTCTGTTTTNCTATATTTNGNAGGATCAACNCCTATNCCNCCTTTNCCTCCNCCATANGGAATATCTANTAANGANGTTTTCCATGTCATCAAGCGTNGCNAGNGANCGCACTTCTTCAATGTCTACATGCTGATGATATCGTATACCACCTTTAAAAGGTCCTCTAGTATTATTNTGTTGTACTCTAAAACCAATGACACTTT
Organism: bacterium TMED6; assembly: GCA_002167465.1. Taxonomy (GTDB): domain Bacteria; phylum Fidelibacterota; class Marinisomatia; order SCGC-AAA003-L08; family D37C17; genus TMED6. The sequence continues at coordinate 1,686 of NHBL01000034.1, read as the reverse complement.
CCACTTCACCATTATCTCTTCTAAAAGGGACTTCNACAGTTAATTCACGATCAGGAATTTCTAGTGCATTNGCAATATTNTGTTTAAGGCCTAGCCCTTTAACTGCTTGTTCATAAGCTGCGGATGTGGGATTAGTGCTTGATGACATGATTTTTCCTCTCAATTGGTTTAATAAAGAATCAGCTAATAATAAAGAAAAAGATAATTGATATAAATAAATGAAGCCAGTAATAAAATATTTTTAATATTTTAATTATAAAAGTTAAAAAATGAAATAAAAACTTAAATTTTTAAGAAAGGATGAGTAGTAAAACCTTTTTACTTACAATATAGTTGTAATCATAAGTCCAGTTTGATCTGATTTAAAATTGTTATTATTGGCTTTATTTGTTTTTTTAATTTAAAGAAGCCTTTTTTGGCATGGGGCCAAAATAAAATATCCCAGCTGTTGCAAAAGAATTTAAATCTAATACTTTTCAATTTTCCAATTCGAATAAGCTCTTCCTTTAAAAATCCTATGGAGGGATATGGAGAATAAATCTCATTTATTTTTTTTTCATATATCAAGTTTTGAATTGGCCGGAAATTTTCAAAAGTAAAAGGAATGATCTTTCCAGTGTATTTTTCCGTTACTCTATTTTTAAAATCCTCTAGCGCTTTATTAATATATGCGCGCACATTTTTTGATCTTGAAATGCTTTGCAAACTATTTTGTTGAATAAACAGATACTTAAAATCTGAAATATTTTCCAATGATAAATTATTTTCGTGAATGAGAAGATAATCTATATTTTTTGGTTTCTGATAATTTTGAAAGTCCAGATTTTCTGGCTCAAAATTTTCCCAATCAATTATCTTAGCATTTTTGTTAAGCTGTCCATTTGGGTAGAAGGCTCCTCTAGTGAATTTTTTAATATTTTCAGCAGATGCAATATAATTTTTATTTTGAGTATGAATGCCAGCTACCCATCTCCATGAAAGAGTATTAGAAGCAGGGTCTGCATCGTATAATTTTTCCATAAAAAGTTCTGCACCTAATTGCCAGGGAAGATTAAGAGTATGAATCCAGATACTTGCAAACCACATTCTTGTATGGTTGTGAAGGTAGTTTTTGTGAGTTAGCTCTCTTGACCATGAATCAAAACAATCTATTCCCGTACATCCAGAAACCGCCTCTTCATAACTTTGAAGTTCTTTCTGAGATTGTAATGATTCTAAATCGTGTAAATAATCGTCCCAAATTTTTGGACGATGCTCCAGAAAACCCTTCCAGTAAGTTCTCCAACAGATTTCTTGGATGAATTTTTCAACAGCATAAAATGAAAAAGATTCAAGTACTCTATTAACAACATGTCTTTCGGTCAAAATTCTTCGGGTAATTGCAGGAGACAGGCCGCTAACAAAATTATCTTTGGATGAGCCAAAATCGAAGTTTCTCATCTTAGAGTAGGAGTGAGCCTTTTCCTTAATAAAATAATCTAACTTTTTAGATGCTTCTGTAAATGAGTATGTCTTTTCTAGCAAGGTATCCAATGAAATTTTTGTATGTTAAGTAGAATAATTATTATGGCTTTTCTCAATTAATGCGGAGAGCTCTATAAAATCCAAGGCTTTTTCATGCGTCGACTCAAGAACTACAAATGGCGCATATCCTGCATTATAGGCTTGTTGCCACCTTAATGCACA
>NHBL01000033.1 GCA_002167465.1 bacterium TMED6 | reverse complement strand
TTAATAATAGATAAATCTTTAATAGAAATACTTAAACGTTTTGCTTTTTTACTTTTTTTAAACTGAATTTTTCCAATATTGGTAATTTTAATTATTTTAATTTTATCTGAATAAGATTTAGCAAGTAGTTTCTGTACTTTACTATGGGTAGTTTTTTTAGGTATTCTATTTGGGTTTGATGAACCAAGTTTATTTGTCATTATTCTCTTTTTTAGTTTCCATATTTTAGTATTATTTAGGTATTGTTGGCGATGATAGAAAACTTCTTTAAAAATGATAAACCCCTCTTATCAGAGGGGTTTTATCGTCTAAATGGCGGAAACGTGTCGGAATCGAACCGACCATTGACTTACGCCAATCAGCGGCTTTGAAGGCCGTGGTGCTCACCAGAGCACTCTCGCTTCCTTTTTATAATTCTATAATCATGCATTTTATTCCAGTTCTTGCTTGTATTCTTGAAGCAATTTTTTCTGCACTTTTTTTGGTTGAGTAAATACCTTCTCTAATAACAAAAAAAGGTTCGTTATTTATAGTGGTCTCCTCTATTACAACACCAAAGCCAATATCTCTAAGCATATACAATCTAGATTCTGCTCGTGGATACTCTTTGAAGGCACCAATTTGTATTGCATATTTTTGATTATATATCTTTTCTTTATTATCTAAAGCTGATTTATACTCTTTTATTATNTTTTTATCTTCAACTATNGGATATAATTTAGAAAAAATATTTTTATAATATTTTATTGAATCTTTAAAATTAGAAATNTCTAAAGCTTTAAAAAACATATCTATTGATTGATCTANTAATTCTGANTCATGATAATAAATTGGTATTTTTTTATACCATTGTGAAGATTTTACATAATAACCTTTTGTATAAAAATAAGAGCCAACTTCAAAAATAGCGTTATCTGCATANGAATTTGAAGGNAATTTATTATAAAAATCTTTGAGTTTNTTTACCGCAGTTTCACCNTTAGATTCAACTAATGCNCTCANAAATAAGTATTCAGGTTTATTAAAATCTTTTGAATCAATATTACCAATATCAATTAAACTATCTTTTAAAACTTTATTTAAACTACTCTCAACATTTAAACTAAAAAGNAAAGAATTAAAAATTAAAAATGTTAAAAAAATAATATATTTATTTTTTGGTTTCTTCACCATTTTCATATATCCATACTATATCTTTATCAGGTGCAGTATTTTTGTACTTATGATAGCCTTCATCTGTNACGAGAAAATGGATTATNTCATCTAATCCTTTAGATACATTATATTCTCCATTNATTGAAAGTAACTTTAATTTAATTAATTTTATAATTAATGAATTAGAGTCTTTATTTATATTTGAATTAACAATATCTAAAGCATTGTCTAAATCTCCTTTGTGNGCATACATATCTGCCAGNGAAGCAATTACTTCAGAATTATTATTATCATTATCTAAAATTTCTTTTAAAATATATTCTAACTCATCATATCTATCTAATGCAAACAAAGCATCTTTAAGTAAATGTATTACCATCCATGATTGTTTAGGTTTTGATTTAGAATATTTTATCCACATTGGAATAGCATTTGATAAGCTAACTAAAGCTTGATCAAATAACTTTTTATATTCATCACTATTTTTATCATCAATTTTTTCTGCTCTGTTAAAGTATTTATCACTTTCTTTTGAATGAGATTCGGCGATAAAATAATATGAAGCAGTCAATGTCGAATCTATTGCCAATGATTTTTCAAATTTTCTTCTAGCTGAATTAAAATTATTTTTTTCTAAAAAAATTCTACCTTGCTGTATTGTAAATAGACCTAACTTATGTTGATTTGGATTTTTAGTGATTCTTTGTAAGGTTTCTAAATATTCTGTAGCCTTTTCCCAATCATTAAGTTTCATATGAAAATCTATAAGCTTTGAAATAGCCCATTTATTTTTTGAATCTAGTTTTAAAATTTTTAAAGTTTGCTCAACTGCTTTATCAATTTTTTTAAGGTCAAAATAATTGAGTGCAATATTTTTGTATAGCTCAAGCTGATCATATGAAGATAAATTTTGCCTTATGGTTAAACCTTTGTGAATTTTTAAAGCTTTATCAGGGTTTCCACTTTCTCTTAAAACTTGACCTAATCTTAAATAGGCTTTAATATTATTTGAATCTAAATCTACAATTTTTTTAAAATTATTATATGCAGACCTTTGCAAACCATTAATCATCATATCCAAACCTTCTGAATATAATTCTTTAGTACCAGTTTTTCTATTTGGTTTTAATTTGAATATGTATATGAACAAAAAGGCAATTGCACAAAAACATAGAATTACAATAAAATAACTTCCAATCATTATTCGGCCTTATGAATATCTGAATCAGTTAAAATTATATCTTCATCAATTGATTCATTTCTCAAATTATCAATCTCTACTTGTAGCCTTTTTAGCTTTGATCTTACTGACATTAATTCACCTTTTTGAGATAATATTTGAAACAATGCAATAAAAAAACCTAATAAAACGCCTAAAGTCAATATTCCTAATACAACTACCCATACTTCAAATTCTTGATATCCTTGGCCAGTTCCATTATCTAAAAAAGGTATTTTTATCAATAAGTTACTTTCATCTATTACATTTAAATCAGACAATTGTTTTAAAAAAACTAAACTTATAGTAAGTATTATTAAGTTAATTATATATTTAATAAGCTTCATAAAAATTTCCTTTAATTTATTTTACCAAATAATGAAATACCTTTGGCATCGATTATATTTACATTTACTAAATCGCCAATTTTATAATCATCTTTTTTATCAAAAATAACCCAACAATTAGCTTCAATTCTACCTGCCCATTGATTGTCTGACCTTTTACTTTCTTTTTCAATAATAACATCAAGATTTAATCCAATTCTTCTTCTATTATTCATTAAACTGATTTTATGTTGAAATTCGATAAGAGTTTGTAGCCTCGATTGTTTAACATCTTCTGAAATTTGGTCTGTATAATTTGAAGCCTTTGTTCCAGGTCTCTCTGAATATTTAAACATAAATGCTGTATCAAATTTTACTTTAGAAACAACTTCTAAAGTTTCTTGAAATTCTTCTTCAGTNTCACCTGGAAATCCAACAATTATATCAGTAGTCAATGCACAATCTGGTATATATTGCCTTATNAAATCAACTAAANTTAAAAATTCCTCTTTCGTATATGTTCTATTCATACGTTTTAATATTCTAGATGATCCTGCTTGTAAAGGTAAATGAATTTGATTACAAATATTATCATGCTTTACCATTATTTTNAATAATTCTTCATCAATATCTCTTGGATGAGGTGAAGTATACCTTATCCTTTTAATAGATTTTATTTTACCTAATTTATCTAAAAGTACTGGAAAATCTCCTTCTGGAGTTTTGTAAGAATTTACATTTTGTCCAAGCAATGTAATCTCAGGATAACCTGATTTTAATATATTTTTTGCTTCNTTTATAACACTTGAAATACTTCTACTTCTTTCCCTACCNCTAGTAAAAGGAACAATNCAAAAAGTGCAAAATTTATCACAACCTCNCATAATTGAAATCCAAGCATTAGTTCCATCTTTTCTTTTTGGAAANAAATCNTCATATATTTCATGTTTAGATAATTTTGTATCAACAATATGATTTATTTCTGAATTTCTAAATTTAATTATCTCAGGTAGTTTNCTNTATGAATCTGGTCCNAGTATAATATCNACATATGGTTTTGATTCTAATAATACATCTTTAAGATTTTGAGCCATACAACCTAAAACTCCTATCAAAAGATGTTTTTTCTTCTTTTTTAAGTAAGCAAGACTATCTAATCTGTTATGAACAGTTTCTTCAGCTTTCTCTCTAATTGAGCATGTATTTAAAAAAATAGCATCAGCCTCTTCGATTTTATTTGATTTAGNATAACCCATATCGCCTAAAATATTTCCTACTAATTCAGAATCATATTCATTCATTTGNCATCCATANGTTTCNANANNATATTTTAAACCTGAATGCTTGATTCTTTAATGTAANTTTTTTATCTTTAATTTCTTGTAACATAAATTTTATCTATAATAAATAAGCTGTTCTAATTTTTTATCATAAGTATAATATTTCCTNGGATTTACAGTCTTATTTTTAAACTTAACTTCATANTGTAAGTGNGGTGCTGTAGATCTACCTGTATTACCTAAATAAGCTATAGANTGTCCTCTTTTTACNTTATCACCTTTTTTNACTAATANCCCATCTTTTANATGAGCATANACTGTTTTNTAACNAAATCCATGATCAANNTCAATAAAATTACCAAATCTTGTGTCAAATTGAGCTTTNNTAACGACACCATCNCCTGTACATTTTACTGGTGTTCCAATNTTTGCTGAAAAATCGTCACCTGCATGAAACTGTTTTCTATCATGAAATGGNTCNTCTCTATATCCATAATATGAAGAAATATAAATACCTCTTTTAATATCCATNGGCATTCTTGATGGNANNGAAGACCAATATTTAATTTTAGAATTAAATTTATCCTCTATATTACTTAAATAAATTTTTTCAATATATATTTTTTTAAATAGTTTGTCTATTTTATTAGCATTCAAAATAGTTTTATCAATTAAATCTTGCATATCAGAATTATCAAGATTAATTTTATTTGAATCATTATCTAATTCTCCACCACTACCAGCTTTTCTACTTTCTCTAGATAAACCTTTAGTATCAAATAATACTTTTACTAATTTGTCTGATTTTTTTTGATTACTAACTAATATATCATTTAATTGAGTTAATTTTTTATTATTCTCTTTAATTTTGGTNTCAATTTCTTCTTGAAAATCTTTTAATTTATCNTCCTTAATTTTATTCTCATATTCNAATTCAGTTATTCTNTCAGTTTGACTAAGAATTGTACTATTCTTATTTGAAATAGAATCAGAATTAAAAGTATTTAATAGNAAGTAAAAACCTGAAAATAAAATAGGAANNACTAAAAGAAAAGCAACTCCTGTAAGCTTATTAATATGAAACTGTTTTAAATCAAACTGTCCATCTTTAATTACAATTATTTTATAACCTTTTTTAAACAATTAAAAAGTCTCTCCCAAATATGAAATGCCCAAAGTGCCATAATTTATAGAAAACTGACCTACTTTTCAATTTTATTAATTTTATTTTTTTCATTTATAAAATTTTCTATTTTTTTTATTTTTTTTACTAATTCATTAAAATGTAAATCATTAGAAAAATCAAAAGCATTGTTTAAGGAGTTGCATTTATATATATATTCTCCCAGTTCTCTATGTATATGCTTTATATCCCATTTAAGTTTTTGAATCTCTAGATTTTTAATACTATTTTCTGAATAATTATAACTTCCGTTTAAAATATTTTTAAATAAAATACTAAAATAATGAATTAATTTTTGACTNGAACTATTTATTTTTCTTACAAAAAATAACCAAATGTCNCCCATTATTGTTTTTCCAAAATAATTTTTTTNATAATTTCTTGAACAGACTTTGGGTCTACTTTACCTTTAGCTTCTTTCATTATTTGTCCCATAAAAAATCCAATTAACTTCATTTCACCATTTTTAAGTCTTATAAATTCTTTCTCATTATTATTAAAAACATTATTAATTAGATCTATTAAAAAATTATTGTCTTCAACTATCATCATTTCTTTTTCTTTCATGATATCAATTGGAGAATTCTCACTAGTTATCATAATTTCAAAGATTTTTTTAGCATTATAATTAGTAATTTTCTGACTATTAAATAATTTTATAAGTTCAGACATTCTTTTAGAATCGATAGGGAATTCGCTTATAGAGATATTGTTTTTATTTATATAGCCTAAAATTTCTCCAAGCAGCCAATTTGAAACTTGTTGTGGTAATTCAGTTAATTTAACTAGTAATTCAAAATAGTTAGCTAAATCAATATCAGATATAATCTTATTTAAATCTTGTTTTTTTAAACCATAATTTTCTGAAAATCTTTTAAATTTAGAATCTGGTAATTCTGGTAATTTGTTTTTGATTTTTTCAATTTCACTAGTCTTTATAATTAAATTAGGCAGGTCTGGTTCCGGAAAATATCTGTAATCATGAGCATCTTCTTTTTTTCTTAATAGTTTTGTAGCATTATTTTTTTCATCCCATGTTAACGTAGATTGTTCTACTTTTAATCCAGCCTCAATCATTTCAATTTGTTTTTTTTGTTCATATTCAATAGCTTTAACAACAGACTTAAACGAATTAAGGTTTTTAACTTCTCTTCTGGTTCCTAACATTTTATCACCAATTTTATTAACTGAAACATTAATATCAACCCTAAGATTACCTTTTTCCATATCACAATCTGATATATTGATATATTTGATAATTTGTTTAAGCTTTTCGAGATATAATTTTGCATGCTCACTAGAGTGTATATCAGGTTCAGATACAATTTCAATCAAAGGTGAACCAGCTCTATTTAAATCTATAAATGATGAATTGTCTGAATGATGTATTAATTTTCCTGAATCTTCCTCTAAATGAGCTCTTGTAATTCCAATTGTATATTTTTTATTATTATCTTTAATATCTAATTTTCCGTTTTTACAAATCGGATCATTAAATTGAGTGATTTGATATCCTTTTGGTAAATCAGGATAATAATAATTTTTTCTTGAAAAACTTGTCTTTTTATTAATATCAAAATTCAATGCATGTGAAAGCATCAAAGCCATATTAATTGCCTCTTGATTGATAATGGGTAAAGACCCAGGCATTGCAAGACATGTAGGACAAGTTAAAGAATTAGGTTCTTGTCCATATTTTGATAGACATCTACAAAACATTTTTGTTTTAGTTGATAGCTGAATGTGAACTTCTAAACCTACTGTGAGTTGCCATTTATTCATATATAATTTTCTTTAGACTTTAAATTGTCTAATTTCTATAATTTCTTCAATATTTTTTAATTTTGCTAAACAATCTTTGTCTAATTTATTATCAATTTTAATTATTGATATAGGTGCTTCTTCTTTTTGGGGCCTACTTAAAATATATTCAGCAATATTAACATTATGTTGTGCTAGAATGGTCCCTACCTTACCAACCACACCAGGAATATCTTTATTTCTTTTTAATAAAATATTTCCCTTAGGAATAAAGTTTATATCATGATTCATAAATTTTAATATTCTAAATTCATTTCCATATGATACGCTTCCTCCTATGTTGAATACTTTATTCTTNGTATAAATATGTGTATCNATTAAATTTTCGTACTTACCACTANTTGATAATGTANNNACTAACTCAANACCTCTTTCTTCCGCTATTGAAAGAGCATTAATATAGTTAATTCTATTATCGATTACTTTTGATAAAAAACCNTTNATAAANGCGATACTAATGGGCTTATTAATACCATCAANTTTTGNTTCNGCTATTGAACCATAACATATAACTTCNATTTTAAAAATAGGTTCATCTATTAATTGAGACTGTATCATTCCAATTAACTCTGANAGTTCAAGATAAGGTTGAATTTCTTTTAAAAGATTTACATCTGAAATANGAAAATTAATAACATTTATAAGTTTTTCATGATTTAAAAAATCAACTACTTGTTGACATATTGAANTAGAAACACCTTCTTTAGCTTCANAGGTTGANGCACCTAAATGNGGAGTTAATAAACAATTTTTAGNAGANATNAGTGGNCTATTTTTAATTAGAGGTTCATTTGAAAATACATCAATACCTGCTCCAGAAATTATATCTTCATTCAAGGCTTTAACNAAGTCAGATTCATTTATAATACCNCCTCTTGCAACATTAATTATCTTGGCTTCTTTTTTCATCATTTTCATTCTTTTTANATTAAATAAATCTNTTGTTGATTCATTTAATGGTACATGTAAAGTAATNATATCACTCTCTCTAGTTAATTTGTCTAAATCAACTATTTTAATTCTAACTTTTTTATATAAATCCGCATTAACATANGGNTCATAGCCTAAAACTTTTAAACCAAATGATAATGCTCTNTCNATAACNTCTTTACCTATTTTACCAAGTCCAACAACNCCTAATGTTTTACCCTTTAACTCATTTCCTACTAAGTTAGCTCTCTCCCATAATCCTTGACCTAAAGTTATATGACCTGTNTGTAAATTTCTCGATAANGCTAATATCATAGCCATAGTATGTTCAGCNGCTGAAATACAATTNCCATCAGGAACATTCATAACAACAACACCATTTTTAGTAGCTTCTTTTAGATTAATATTNTCTATTCCTACACCTGCACGACCTATAACCTGCATTTTTTTNGNAGCTTTTATTTCAATTGGTGTTATTTGAGTTCCACTTCTAATAATCCAAGCATCAATTTTATCAATTACATCATTAATTGTATCTTTACTNTTAACCTTATTGATTATTTCACAATTNTTATCTTCTAATATTTTNATACCTGAATCNGATATAGGGTCAGTTATTAATACTTTAAATTTCATNAATTAATCTCTTTCAAAATTTTATCAATTTTATTTAAATATTCNTNTAAATCNTCTTGAAATATATTNCCCATATGAGCTATTCTAAATGCTTTACCTCGTAAGTTACCATAACCTCTATCCATTCTAAATCCATCACTTAATAACATATCATTTAATTTATTTATATTCCAGCTTTGTTNATTTTTNATACATGTTAAAGTATAAGATTCGCACCCTTTTTCAGGGNANANTTTTTGATTATGTTCTTTAGCCCAACCTCTTGTATNATTGGCCATATNAATATGACGATTCCATCTGTTTTCTAAACCTTCTTTTTTTATATTTTTTAATACATNTTGAAGTCCAAANAGATGTGGAATTGATGGTGTNGTTGGTGTCTGATCTTTTTTATATGATTTTTCATAAGTCATTAAATCAAAATAATAACCTTTATTAGAAATTAAANTAGANTTTTNATANATTTTTTCAGATACAGCACAAATAGAAAAACCAGCTGGTAAACCCCATGCTTTTTGTGTTGANGAAAGAATAAAATCTATACCTAATTTATCTACTTCAATTTTTATGCCAGCCATAGAACTTACTGCATCAACTAACCATATAATATCTGGATATTTATTTTTTAAAAGTTCAGAAATATTATTAATGTTACTCATCACACCTGTTGACGTCTCATTATGAACCATAGCAAAAGTATCAAATTTACCAGTAGCTAATAATTTATCTACATCATCAACCTTAATACCTTNTCCCCANCTGTAATCGATTACCGATGTATTAAAATTACATTTNTCAGAAATTTTTGCCCATTTAGCACTAAATGCACCATTTACAGCATGAAGCACNCCTTTAGAAACAGAATTTANTNTACCCATTTCCCATANAGCAGTTGCAGGGTTAGACGTTAATAATATTTTATTTTTAGTATATAAAACATCTTGAATTCCTNATTTTATTTCTTTTATAAGTTCTGACATTTCAGGTGTTCTATGTCCAATNTGATTTTGAGAAATAGAATTTAAAATATCTTCNGAAACNTGAGTNGGACCTGGNATAAATAATTTTGGATATTTCATATNTTATACTTTTTTATAAAAATTTNTAAATTTNTGCACTTCCAAACTTAATTAATCATTCAATATTTAACAAAGAGAGTTGTTACAATAATTAAAAAAAAATTATAAATTACAATATGATTAAAATCAATGAAATATTCTATAGCATACAAGGTGAATCATCTATGAGTGGAATGCCTTGTATTTTTATTAGATTAACATATTGTAATCTTAGATGTAGTTACTGTGATACAGAATATTCTTTTCACGAAGGAAAAGATATGTCTATAGATGATATTCTTAAAAAAATAAAAAATTATAATTGTAAGTTAGTTGAAGTAACAGGCGGTGAACCACTATTACAAAAGGAAAGTATTGATTTAATGACTATTTTGCTTAATGATAATTATAAGGTAATGTTAGAAACTGGAGGTTCTCTGCCAATAAAAAACGTACCAAAAGATGTTATTAAAATTGTAGATTTTAAATGTCCTTCAAGTAATATGCATAAAAAAAATGATTGGAATATCTTAAAGGACTTACAAAAACATGATGAAATTAAATTTGTCATTGGTAATTATGAAGATTATGAATGGACTAAAAATAAAATTAATTCTTATAATTTAAATACAAAAAGAATACTTTTATCTCCAGTACATGATGTTTTAAAGTCAAAAGATTTGTCAGAATGGATTTTAAAAGATGGGATTAATGCAAGGTTACAACTACAACTTCATAAATATATATGGAGCCCAGATACTAAAGGTGTTTAAATTTTATAACTAAATGTAAAAAGTGGAAACCCTATACCTGAACCTTCAGAACTCATAAAAAAAGGCCAAGAAAAATCTACACTTAAACGTCTACTGAAAAATCTAAAACCAGAATTTGAAATAACAACAGTCTGATCAGAATTTAAAAATATCCAATTTTCTGTAATTAATGACAATGAATTACTAACTCTATTTTTAAAGCTTAAAACTAATGTTAAATTTTCTGCAAAGTTAAATTCATTCTCATTTCTAAAATATCCTAAGCCAGGTGATATAGAAAAATTTTTATCATCATCACCACTAGTAAATGAGCTAAAAATAAAGCCTACACCTCCTTCAATTTGTCCTAAATATAACATTCCATAAGAGTTCTGCCATTTTTTATCAATATCCGTTGAACTATATTTAAATGAAAATATTTTTAACTGATTTTCTATTCCTGCTCCAGGAAAAACTGACATTCCAATTTCTGTGGAAATATTTCCAGAAAAACCCCATCCGAATGATGGAATAAAAAGCCACGTTGTTCTGATATATGAATTCTCTTTACCTATTGGGGTAGCAGAGGGAGCAAAAAAATATCTACTACTATTAGGATCCTGATATTTATAACCTTTAATTTCTTCTTTCTTAATTAAATTGATTTGATTCATTTTATAAACAAAAATATTATCACCTGATTTAATTTTGATATATTCATTTGGCTTAGTTTCAATGATGGTACCCTTTACAACAGTTCCATCATTAAGCTCAACCACATCTAAATATTCTACTGAAATTAAAATTGATAAAAATAAAGTTATTATTATATTTTTAATTAATTTCATCATTTTGGTAGGTTGGTCGCTCCAGTTTCAACTGAATATATTTTGCCATCTTTAAATGTATAAAAAGCAAGAACTGCCTGTTTATTACCATCACTAAATGATACAAAAGCATGCTCAACTCCAACTTCATCATTCTCAAATAAAATTCTTATTTTTTCTCTTTTTACATCACCAGTCATTGCCCAGCTTATTACATCAGTTTTCGTTAAAACTTTACCTTGAGAATAGTTTGTAAATGCATAATCATCATGAATACATTCTTCCATTTTCTTTTTATCTAATGCTTGTAATGATTTTTGATATTTTACTAAAATTGACATATTGACCCTTTATTAATCTAAAATAACACTTACTAAAAGAATAATATCTTGTACATTTATTGACTGATCGTTATTTAAATCAGCTAGACTAATTTGTTGTTGATTTAAATCTGTTTGACCTAAAATATAATTAATCACCAATACCACATCTTGAACATTTATCAATTCATCTAAATTAATATCTCCTGATTGAAATGGTATATAAGATGTGTCAGGTATTCCTCTTACTCTGCAATGTAGCGCATCTGTAGATTGCCATGTTCCTGTAAATCCTAATATTTCATAACCTGGCATTGCTTCTTCATAAACAGCAATAGCATCATCATCCCAAGAACTATTCATAATTGGAACTAAAACTTTATCATTTAAAATTAATGAATTTGTATAAGGTTGATCACTTGGGGTGTATACTCTATAAACTTCCCATAAGTTTCCTTCATTTGTTAATGTAGTTCCAAAATAATTAGCAACTTCTTCTATCATAGAATATTGATCATGACTTGCAGGTACAGATCTTATTAAAACCTTTGTAGGTGAAAGATATTTTCCCCAACAATCAATATGATCTATATACTCATCATTTGGATCTGCAACAACGTGATAAGTATTTATGCCATAATAATCTTCCATTATATTATCTATATAATTACATGATTCTAAAGGAATACTATCATCATCATTTGTATTACATTGATTATTTTCAGTGTAAGCAATATGAGCTGCTGCTGCCGTCCCAAATCCATCAGCCATATAATTACCACCTGTTGCAACAAAATCAGCTGAATAATAAGGAATATCAAGATATTCTGAAACTTTAAATGGTGCTTGATTATCATTATATCTAGGACGATTATATGTAAAATCTACAATTGAATAATTTCCATCGCCATCAACTACCCACCAAGGCCCATAATCTCTTGTCCAATAAGAATCAGTTGAACCTATAATAAATTCTACATTATTCATATTAACACCTGCATTATTCATGGAATTATAAGCAGAATTTTCAGACCAAGATGAAACTAAACAATAAACTATAACATCTTCTGCCATCTCTCTTATTAAACTAGTGGAAATTCCAAATGGATATCTTATTAAAACACCTTGCATAGGTTCATATTCTGCAATAGCTCTAACTGGTCCAGGAGGAGGATCTGTTCTAAAACGCATTTCATCTAATATATGCATATTATCACGCTCCCATTCAGTCAATCCTTTAGGAAGTTCTGAAGAAATAATAATTGAAATAATTAGAAAAAATACTTTTGTCATAATACCTACCTTTTTATAAAAATTAATTATCTATTTTAATAAATAATAATACACAATAGTGTAACAAATTGTACTATTTAATTACTATTTGAAAATTGATCAAAGCAGTCAAATAATAAATTTAAATCAATTTCATTATCATCTGTATAAGGATTACATTCTTCAATTATAATTTTGATTTCATCATAAGCTAAATTATACAACTGTTTTCTTAAATATATTTTCCCTCTTAAATAATGTATATTCCTATAATCAAGTTCATCATGATTAAATGAATATTGTGGCTTAATTGCTAAAAGTGAATCTGAATATAATAGGCTTTGATTAAAAAATGAGGTGTCATTTAATCCCAAATAATAATTTGTGTAAAATAAACCTGAATAAGTATCACACCGATCCTGATTTAAAATTTGATCAAATGAAGAGGTGTTTAAATTCTCAATAGCATATTGAAAAGATAAAATTGATTCATTCCTAAGTGAATCTCTAGTTTGATTATCATTTAAAAATTGACCAGCATAATAAAGCTGGGTCCATCCTATTCCATTATATGCTTGATAATAAGGCCCAGTAAATTGTTGAGAAGAAAATTCAGTATCAATAGCTTGAATTGCAACATTAAAAAACTCTAGCGCTAAAATATAGTAATCACCATGTTCATCAACTAAGAGAGTATCAGATAAATTAACAGCTTCAAATGATTTCCATCCCTCATCTATATAAAATTTATAATCTAATATTTCTTCACTTTCAGAATATTCTGAAATCACAGAATAACACGACATCATCAATATTGTATATAATATAAAAATTAATCTCATTATTTAATTTTAACCACTTTATTAGTAATAGTATTATTATCATAAGTAAACCCAACTATATAGATTCCAGACGGAACATCATTAAAAGAATTAGATTGACCATCCCATTCAATAGTATGATAACCAGAATTAGAATAACCTGAATACAAATTTTTAACTTTTTTTCCATTAATATCATAAATAGATAAAGTTATGTTATTAGGTTCTGGAAGATAAAATTCAATTTTTGTGCTTGGATTAAAAGGATTAGGATAATTTTGATTTAAAATATATTCATCTGGAAAGTAAGTCATTGTTTGATGAATAGAACTATAAAAAATACAGTAAGAACCAAACTTATCAATATCTGCTTTCAAAAAGTCTCCATCAACATATGATTCAATTTTATTCCAACCATTATTATCTTTTTTATAAATACATAAATTAGATGGCTCATAAAATAAATTAAGGTTACTTAAATTAAATGATAAACTAGAAGTTTTTAATAATTGAATATTTTTTGGATAGATTTCAAATATATCACTAACCATTATAAAATCTTGAGAAGATTCATTTAAACTTGAACTTTTAATTAAACATTTTACTTTTTGACTAACCGAATTTTTTGGAATATCTAATTGAACTAAGCCATTTAGAAAATTTATTGTTGTATTATAAATTGGTTCAATAATTCCAAAACTAATATCCTCTAAACCAGAATTTATATTTTGCACGTGATCTCTCATTTGATATTTTAATCTAATATCTCCACTATTAGAAAAATTATATGGTAGATAATAAATATAATTTAATGAATCAATTTCATCTGGAAATAATATTTCATCATCTGAGCCATCAATACCATAATCAACCCAAAGCTTAATAGGTCGATTATTATTATCAAAATCAATTAATCTTTCTGTACTAAGCATATATAAATCAAAATTTTCAGAAAATATATCATCATAAAGAGGAACCATATTAATTACTGGCAAAGTTATATCTATATAAAAAGAATAATCCTGATTTTCAGCTATATATGTAGGGTCAGAATTTTGGTAGTCTAATTGATAATTTTGTGTATTTACTCTCCAATGGTAAGATGTTTTTCCTGTTATGTCAATTCCATTTATTGTATTTAAATCAACATCAACTCTTACAATGTTATTTTCAATATCTACTTCATAAGATTTGTCTGGATCACTAATATTATAAATAAGACTATCTGCTAAAATAATTATATTATCTATATCTGTAGTCTCTATAGCTTCTAATCTATAAAAAATTGATTCCATTCTTAAATCTTTATTAATACTTGGATAAATATCAATATCTAAACTATCAACCCACTCCCATTCAAAACGTAATTTGTTTGGTGTTTGACTATCTATATAAACTGGCTGATATGGATACCTAAAACTCATCTCATCATTATCAAAGGTATAAAATGTTGATTCATCGATTTGATAATTTCTTAAGTCTGAAAATAATGTGAAATCTACTGGAGAATCATTAATTTGATTAATTTGTACTGTAAAATTAGTATTTTCACTTATATTGTACCCATCATTTGATATGTCACTATCATCTAATTTATTATCGCCATTATCTTGTAATGTTATTGAAAAATTTGTTAAACCATTCATATTTTCTGCTAAGGTAAAAGATAATACCCCAGTATTTTGATTGTTGATTAAAATATTTGGTTGAATACTAAATAATTCTTGATCATAATCATTATCAATGATAAAAAGTAATTCTTGATCACTTTCTTGGAAATTACCATTACCTCCACCATGATTTATATTATATGCCCAATTTATAATATGATCACCACTATCTTCATCAATGTCTATAGTAGCAGGTTCAAATTCAAACAAAGGTGGATCATTTACTGGATTAATCGTTAAAGTGTGATTTGTAATTTCTGATTCACCATTTTGTTCATCAGTTACATAAATAGTAAATAATGTCTGTCCATTTGCATGCAAGATTGGGTTGATTGAAAAATAACCCTCTGAATCTAAAAAATAGCTTTCAATTAAATCAGGATTGTCAAAATTAACAGTAAATACTAAATCTTGATTTTCATTATAAGCACCTGTTGATATATCAAAAGCCCAATCTTGATAATAGTTGTTATCTTCATTTATAATTATATCACCTAAATTTGAAAAATAAGGCATATCATTTATTGGATTAATCACAATATCACAATTATAAATTTCACTTTGCGCATTTTCAGTATCAGTTATATAAATTGGTACAGTAATAACACCTTCATTTTCAGAATTATAATCTTGATTAATCAAAATTCCTAAATTTCCATCCGTAGTATAATTATCATTAATATTTTCGTGATCAATAAATAATGTCAATAAAGCAGCATCATCTTCAGGATCTAAAATATCAAACATACTCAAATCCAAAACTAATTTATTTGTTTCTGTACAACTCTGCTCCCCACAATCTTCATCATATGTTATAAATGATTGATCATTAATTACTGGTATATCATTGATAGAATTAATGGTTAAATTGTAAGTTAAAACTTCAGACTGATCAAATTCACTATCAATAATTTTAACTTCAAAAGTAGTATTTCCAAATACGTTTAATACTGGTTCAATTGTCAATTCACCACTTGGTAAAAGAGAATAACTATTTATAAATTCAGGATTTGAAAAATCTAAAGTAAAAAAAATATTTTGATCTTCATTTTCAGCTCCAGATGATATATCAAAAGCCCAAGTATCATTATAGATTTGATCTTCATCAATAGTTATATCACCTAAATTTGAAAAATAAGGTAAATCATTTATTGATTCTACATTCAATATAAATTCATTAGATGCAGAAAAATCACCATCATCAATTGTTAATTGAACAGTAATAATACCATTAAAATCTTCGAAAGGCTCAATAAATAAAGTGTATGAAGCGACATATAATTGATTTATTTCGCCAGATATTAATACTGGCCCTAATAATGTAATATTATCACCATCAGGGTGATTAAAAAAAGGTTCTAGATCAAAACTAAAAATATTATCTACACAACCATCTTGACAATCTTCACTAATTGTTTGTTCTGGAATATCTAACCAAATTGGAGTATC
>NHBL01000032.1:12280-45355 GCA_002167465.1 bacterium TMED6 | reverse complement strand
CATGAGTAAGTGTTAACTCTACAGCTCCTAAATAGCCATCAGATGCAATATCTACACCCGCTGATGTCTCATACATCATCGCTGATGTAGCATCAGATACACGGCCACCTAATATAGATGAAACTAATCCTACTACATCTAATATGTTTACTGTACCGTCTGAATTAAAATCAGCAGCTACTAAACCACATTCATCAAGTTCAAGTCCACCAATAATAAAATTAACTAAACCAACTACGTCAAGAATATTAGTTAATCCATCACTATTGGTATCGCCAGGAATAGTATCTGAACATACATTATCCCCTGGGCAGTTATCACCGCAATCTAAAACAACTCTTAGCATTAAGTTGCCATCAACAGATTCCCATCCATCACCTGAATCAAACATAGAATTTCCAGAAACAGAGTCAGTATCTAATCCCCAGTTTGCTGTAGAACTAAAGTTTTTCGTTCCAAACCAAAAATCACCTACAACAACTAACCCTTCATCAGATATATTTTTTTCATTCCAACCTTCGACATTACCTGATACTTGCACAGCACTATAGATTTCATTTCCAGGCATACCATTATCATCTTCCCATACTTTTAAATAAAAAGCTCCTCCTGGTGCCATTTGATACCATTTAAGTCTTTTAAGTTGCTCTCCTTCATCTACTGCATTATACTTAACTGCAATATATGTATTTGAACCACCTGAATCAAATCCTAATTCTGCCGTACCGTCATCCCACGCTTCTTCATGAACTGAATCAGATTCTGGCCTTGCATCTACAAAATCAGAAAATGGAGATTCTTCACCATCAGGGTATGTTGCTGTAACAGCATAGGTATAAAGTTCATCATTCATAACTGAAGTATCAGAATATCCCGCATCATCAAAACCAGATGCAAGTAATGTGCCTTCACCAGAAGTTCCACTAACATCATACACACTATATGTTACATTAGCTGACTCATAAGAAATATTTGCAGTTATTCCCCATGCATTACCACTTTGAATTTGCCATGGTGCAGTATCTCCATTCGCTAATTCATAAGAAAAATAACTATTTGAATCATCGGCAGAATCATCAGCAGCTCCAAAATAAAAATGATTAAATGAATAAGAAATAATATAATTACCATTCATCATCCAATCAGGAATATCAACAGTATTCCAACCAGTTTCAAATGATGATGTGTTTACAATAACGCAATCATATAGTTTTTCTGTATCATATAAAGAACCAAATGTACCATATGCACAGATCTCCATATCAAATTCTTGAACCGGCCATCCACCTTCACCATTTTCATCACCGCCAATTGTATCTCCTTCTGAACGATAAATCTCTACAGAGTTAACAGTTGATGAACCTGCAAATTCAAATGCAGTTCCTGCAAAACCTGTTGCAGTTGAATCCACCATATAAAAACCATTGTCTACAGCATCATTATGAAAATAAAAATCATCTGTACCGGACATATTCATATCATTCCATGATAATTCAACAACACTATCTCCAGCTTCAGCAATTAGGCCAGTAGGTGCAGCATATCCGCCTGATGACTCTTTATAAATTCTAAAGTCATCAATAAATATTCCTGCTCCACTTCCTCCATCTGCATTATCATCATATCTAGATGAAAACTTAATTAATACATTTTTTCCAGCTAAGTGAGAAATGTCATGATATGTATTACCGTTGAAAGATAAACCTGGAATATATTGCTCCCATTCTCCACAAGCACCCGGACGTTCATCTTCACATGATAAATAATCATAGAACATACCTTCCCATACTTCACCAGAAGGAATCATACTATTTGAATCAGATGAGTCATCACAGTCATCTAAAAAAGAACCTACTGTAATATTATCAACTTGAAATCCTGTCATATCATCTTGATCAATAGTACTATACGCAGGATCTGAACCAAACGCATAACGAATGATAACATCTTGTCCTACCCATTGCGATAAATCTGCAGAAAAATCTAACCATCCATTACTTGATCCACCCCAACCAGAAGCTACTTGATTAAGAGAGCCTCCAGTATCATATTCAGCATCATTATATATCCAGCCATATCCACATTCAAAATCATATGGATTATTTGGGTCTTCTAATAGCTCCCATGTATTACCACCATCTGCTGAAATTCTTACATTTGCAGCATCCCAGCCGTCAGTGCATGAACCAGCAATTACAGCACCGGCTTCATCTTCTATTTCAAATTTTATTGCAGAAAATAATACGTCACCCTCATTGACAGAAATTGATGGAGTATCTAAATATTGCATCCATTCATCTAAATACCCTCCACTGCTTCCAACTGACTCATCAGCACACCAATAAGAATCACCTTCATATTCAGGGGCATTACTTGATGCATGCCAAGCCAAAGCATTTAAATCCATAATTGATAATTGATAATAATCTTCTAAAAAACCATCATCATCTCCATCAGTATCAGGAGTATCTCCATTTACCCAAAAATCAAATTGCATCACCTCTCCCTCACCTAATAAAGGTAATGAAACAGGATCTGAAATAAGATTCCAATTAGAATTAAATGTTGTAGAATCGTTTGGAGATAAATAACTGTGAATTTCACTGTTGTAACTATCTGAAGTTAATTCCCAACCATCATCATCATTCCATAAGTCTGATTCAAAATCCCATTCAAATAGAGTAATCTCTTCTCTAGAATTTCGAACTGTATTTTCATTTGCATTATTATCAATACTTAGAATATTAGATCCTTTTGCTTTAACAGATAAAGCATCAGTAGTTTCTGGAAATATCTGTCTTGCAGATAATAAGGATACAACTAAAATTGATATAAATATCATTTTTTTCATAACAAGGCTCCTCCTTTTAAGTTATGTTTTCATATTACGTTTGAGATAGTAAAATGTAACATTATTGTTAAAAAAAATCAAGTTTTTTATAAGAATATTTTATTTTTTTTGTTGTTCTATTTTATTTATTTTTTTACTCACTTTATCTTCAGCAGCAATTCTTCTCCACTCATTCCTAGATTCAAGAGCTCTTAAAACAGTTATACTTGTTAATAAGATGATAAAAATAATTGTTACTATTGATAAGATTGGAGAACTTGAAAAAGCAGAAACAACTTCTTGGTGATTGCCATCTGTTTTAATGTTTCTTTGAAATGATAAATACATAATCAGAAATATAAGAAAAATCCAAAGTAGCTTATATATTTTATTGAAATAATTCATAGTACCCTCCACAGGATTCGAACCTGTAACCCCTGGAGCCGAAATCCAGTGCTCTATCCAGTTGAGCCAGAAGGGCTTCAAGATGGGTGACCGAAGGGATTCGAACCCTCGACCTGCCGGACCACAACCGGCTGCTCTAACCAACTGAGCTACGGCCACCATTTAATTTTTGTATAAATACAATAGGTCCTAATATAATATAAAAAAGTTTTTTTTGAACTAACATTTTGAGTTAAATTTAATCTTACATCTTGTAACAAGAATTGTCTGTGAAAAAAAGTTTTTAAGAACTAACATTATTTTATATTAAATTAATTTTTTTTAAAGGGAGTACGTATGTTGAGAAATATATTTTTTTTATTACTTATAAATATAGCTTTTTTAAGTAATACATTTTTTGAACTAAAAGAAATAACTAGTGATAAAATAGTATTAAATTTTAATCTAAATGATTATGAAATTGAAAAAAAGGATTTAGGTGATGTTATTAATATTCCTGGATCAGGTTCAAGATCGGTTATTGGAGAACCCTTACTTCCATCTTTATCATCATTTGTAAAATTAGATAAAAATAAATCTTACGATATTCAATATAATGTCATTTCTGAAAAAGAAATTAATGAAATATCAATAATGCCATTTCAAACATTTGGTGATAAAGCGGTAGATTATCAAAAAAATGAGCTCATTTATTCAAATAGCTCTACTTTTCCTGAAAGAAATCTATATGTCTCAGAAAGAAAATCGATGAGAGGTACAGAGTTTGTTAATTTGGAATTAATTCCGTTTATATATAATCCCACTCAAAATCAATTAACTGTTATTGAAGAAGTNGAGATTATAATCTCTGAAACAGATCAGATGAATCAACCTATTTCACAAGATTTTCCTAATTCAAAAGTTTTTGAAAGAATGATAAATGCTATAGTGATTAATCCATCAACANATGAAACTAGAAACGAAGACTATCAAAGACCTTCAATACTTTATATTTGTGGTGGTTCTACTGAGTCTAATTCTTATTTTCAACAACTTGTAAAATGGAGAAAAAAGCAAGGATATGTTGTTTATACTGCNAGTACATCTGAAACAGGTGGTAGCAATACAACTGCAGTTAAAAATTATATTCAAGGATCCATGAATTGGGATACACCTCCAGAGTTTGTGACACTTGTAGGTGACGATGGTGGTAATTATAATATTGATACATATACTGAGTATGATTCAGGTTACAATGGAGATGGTGACCATCCTTACTCACAATTAGACGGCAATGATTTATGGCCAGAAGTTATATTAGGAAGAATATCTGTAAGAAGTTCATCAGAATTAGCGGTAGTAGTTAGTAAAATACTTGGATATGAGCAAGTTGTAGATGATACACAAAATTGGCATGAAAAAGCCGCAATAGTTGGTGACCCCTCAACTTCTGGAATTTCATGCGCAATTACTGCTGAAAATATTGGAGCAGTCATGGATCAGTATGGAGTTGAAGACATTAGATTGAAAACNAGCGGAGGAAGTTATGATAGCTGGATGGTAGACCAATTAGATGAAGGTGTAAATTTCTTTAATTACAGAGGCTATTATGGTGTGAGCGGTTTTTCAAATAATGATGTAGATGCAGCAAATAACGGATATAAATTACCATTTGCTACCGTTATTACATGTGGAACAGGTTCATTTGGATCTGAATCTCAATGCTTGTCTGAAAAATTTTTAAGAGCAGGGACAACTACTTCACCAAAAGGAGCTGTAGCATGTGTAGGTACCGCAACAGTTGGTACTCATACCATGTTTAATAATGCTGTAAATATTGGTATTTATTATGGATTATTTGCACAAAATTTACAAACTGCAGGTGAAGGCTTAGTGGCAGGAAAAGCAACTCTATATCAAAACTACCCATCTAATCCTAATAACTGGGTAACTATATTTACACATTGGAACAATCTNATGGGTGATGGAGCAACTATGTTATGGACAGATACCCCAGAAATAATGACTGTTCAACATCAAAATAATATATCTCAGGGAGATAACTTTCTTTCTTTCAATGTAATTGATTCAAATGGTTATCCTGTTGAAGGTGCATTAATAACCTTAATAGAAAATAGAACNAGTGATTTTTATTTAGAAGGATTAACTGATTTAAATGGTGACCTAGTAATNCATTTAAATGATAGTGAAATTGCTATTTCTGATAATNTAGAACTAACAGTTTCAAAATTTAATCACAAACCATATATGTATGATNTTGAGTTTCAAGAAGAACTTTATGTGCCCTATGCAAGTGTTGAAACATCTAGCTTTAATGATACCAATAATAATGGAATTATGAATCCAGGAGAAACAATACAATTATCTGTTCCTATTCACTATGATGGAATTGAAATNTTTTCAGGAATGACAGCAACACTAATGAGTGATAGTCAAATCAATACTATATTTGATGAAGTTTATTATGGAAATATAGAAAATGGTACAAATAATCCAGATCAAGCTTTTATTTTTTCATTATCTGATTTAGAACAGCATAACACTTCTATTGAATTATATTTGACACTTTCAAATGATTTAGGCGATAGTTTTATTACAAATCTAAATTATAATCTTGAAAGTTTTGAATTATCATTAAATGGATTAACTATAAACGATGGCAATAATAATATTTTAGATCCTGGTGAAATTGCTAATGGAAATATAACAGTATCTAATACAGGAACCTTAGCATCTCCGACCTTTTCTTGTTTAGTAACGACTGAGAGTGCTGACCTTATTATTGAAGAGCAAACTATTAGTTTTGTAGAGATACCAAGTAATCAAATAGGAATTTCATCAGAATTTGTAATGAATCTTGAAAACTCAGCATTTAATGGTGAAACAAAAATTATAGAATTTTCTTGTGAGACATCTTATGGATTTGAATTTGATGCTGTTGAAAATATAGATGTTGGAAGTGTGTCAGTTAATGACCCAACTGGACCAGATAACTATGGATATTATATATATGATTCTGGTGATTCTGATTATACTTTAGTGCCAAGTTTTGAATGGATTGATATAGAAGATTCTGGGACTCCACTTAGTGATGTCAATGACGATGATGGAGATAATCAAGATGAGTCTCAAGTTATAAATCTTCCTTTTAATTTCAAATTCTACGGCGAAGATTATGACCAGATTACTGTTTGTTCAAATGGTTGGATATCATTTGGAAATACTAGCTTAGAATCATTTAGAAATGATTATCTTCCTGGTCCTGGTGGTCCCTCACCTATGCTAGCTGTATTCTGGGATGATTTAACAGCTGACTCAGGAGGTGAGGTGTATGGGTACTATGATCCTTCTCTTCATGTTTATATTGTNCAATGGGATAATGTTAAAACNTANGAAGATAATTCAAATGAAAGTTTTCAGGCAATACTATTTGACCCACAATTTTACAGCACACCAACTGGAGATGGAGAAATATTATTACAATATGAGGATTTTAATAATACATCAAATGGAAGTTATGGTGGTGGAACACCTCTACATGGTGGATATTGCACTGTTGGAATAGAAGATCATTGGGGAACCACTGGTTTAGAATATACTTTTAATAATAATTATGCAAGGTCTGCAAGAACTCTAAGTGATAATTCTGCATTATTTATTTCAACTAGAAAAACAGGAGCAGTTTGGAATCTTGCTCAAGCAGAACTTGAATTATCTAATAATGAAATAAATTTTGAGATTGAAGAAAATCAATTAGCTGAAGATAATATTATATTAACTAATGTCGGTGAAAATGAATCAATTTTAACATATACAATATCAACNTCACCTCTTTCTTTTTCTGGTGGATCTGATGAATTTGGTAATCATTGGGTCGATAGTGATTTAAGTTCAGATAATGAATATAATTGGGTTCAAATACCTGAAACAAATCAAGTGGAATTTGAAAATAATGATAACGGAATTTTTGTTGATATAGGATTTGACTTTACATATTATGGAAATTCTTATAACCAAGTGTTAATTAATCCAAATGGTTGGGTTGGNTTTGGTGAGGATAGTAATGAATGGAGCAACGAATCATTACTGACNAATGATAATACAACTAATGCAATTTTTGCATTTTGGGATGATTTAAACCCTGAGAATCAAAATAATAGCTGTAGTAATGATGGCCAAGGGAATGTATATCATGAAACACTAGTAAATAGAAAAATAATTTGGTTTAATGATGTCATTCGNTGTGGAAGTAATCCTGATTATGCTGGTATATATGATTTTCAAATAGTACTGNATGAAAATCAAAAAATAGATATTAATTACAGGACTATGGAAGGTTATACTACAAGTGCAACAATAGGAATTAATAACCAAANTGGTGATGATGCCATTCAAATAGTNTTTAATGATACCTATGTTCATGATGAATTATCATTAACATTTAAGCCAAATAATCAATGGTTAAATCCAATTTTAGATTCAAATTCTCTTAATTTTGGTGAACAAGCTACATATAGTATCGATATTGATGGTAGTTTAGTTCAGGCTGAAAATGATATAGCATATATCTTAATCAATTCTAATAGTTCAAATCCTAATTCTGTAATTCCTATTAATGTATCTTTTGTTGATAATAGTATTACAGGTGATATCAATGGAGATGAAATTATAAATGTTTTAGATGTAGTTATTATAGTAAATTTAATCGTAAATAATTCAGAGTATAATGAAAATGCTGATTTAAATAATGATAACATAGTTAATGTTTTAGACATTGTACTATTAGTTAACCTTATTTTAAATTCTTAATAATAAAAGGAGTTTGTAAATGAAAAAAATAATTTTAAGCCTTATATGCGTTGTAGGAATTTCTATAGCTGCTGACAAAACATCTACATTTGATGTGAAAGGAATGATGTGTGGAAATGGCTGTGTTAAAAAAATAAATAGAGCTATGGATTCAGTTGATGGAATTAAATCACGTGAAGTTAATTTTGAAAAATCAAGTATGATGGTAACATATGATGATCAAAAAGTAACTGATAAAATGATTGTAGCTGCATTAAAAGAAAACAACTACTCTTGTTCTTTAAAAGAACAACCAAAAAAAGATTCATCAGTTCTATCTTTTTTTAAAAATTTGTTTAACTAGGATTTTTAAATTAAAAAATTAAATCCTTTTCACTTAGCTTTTCCAGTAAATGATATTGAAAAAGCAAAACAATGGTATATAGATGTTCTAGGTTGCAATATTGGAAGAGAGTCAACTAGATGGGTAGACTTTAATTTTTTTGGTCATCAAATCTCAGCCCATTTAGTAGAGAATACTATTTCAATACAGCAAATAAATTCTGTTGATAATAAAGATATTCCGGTACGTCATTTTGGAATAATATTAAATGATAGTGAATGGAAGAAATTAGCTAATAAATTCGCAAAAATAAATTTAGATTTTCTTGTTTCTCCGTACACTAGATTTGAAGGTGAAATAGGTGAACAATCTACAATGTTTATCAAAGATCCAAGCGGAAATGTTATAGAATTTAAAAGCTTTAAAAACAATAATAATATATTTTCTAATTAATTGATATTTATCACATTAAGTGTATTTATTATTATTTATTTTATAGAAGAAATGTTTTATTAAAAAACCGAGAATATGACATTTTTATAAAAGCCCTTTTTAAATGAAAGGGCTTTTACTTTATTAGAGTAATTTTTTGTGTAAAAGATTTATTTAAATATTTAAATTTAACAAAATAAATTCCACTTCTCATATTAGATGCATCCCAAATTAATTTTTCTCTATTAATTAGATTATTTTTACTAAATTTTTCTACTAATTTTCCTGTACTATCATAAATTAAAATTTTAAAATTATTCGTATTATTGTAATGACTTAAATTAAAAGTAACTGTTGAATTAAAAGGATTAGGATATATACTATTTAGAGAATAGTCATCTTCAGAGGATATAGATAATTCATTTACTGTTAAAATATCTATTACTGAATATATATCTCCCCATTCTCCACTACCTGTACTAAAATTTACATCTGCTATATATTCAATATTATCTGATGAGTCCCAAACTTTAACAATAATATCATGGCCACCAATCCATCCAGGCAATTGATAACCATCTGTAAAATCACAATAATCTATTGATCCAAAGCCTGATATTGTAATCTGACCACCATTAAATATACCAGCTCCAACCAAAATCTCCGAATATTGATCGCTACAATCAGCTGAAATTAAACCAGACGTATCAAATAAACCTATTTCATCCCCAATATCAAGACCAAAACATTGCTCAAAAATTATAGGCTGATATATGCCAGTAGAATCTGGCAGATCAGAAAAGTATACTTGTGTAACTATACAATTAAATAATATAGTATAAACTAAATATTTCATTATGATATCTTATACCTATTCAAAATGAAAAATGGAATATACAATAGAAGTATATATCCAATAATTAATGGTTGTATATAAAAAATAAAATATGGGAATGATTTATTGATTACAAAGCTTAATAAAATATTATCTACATTTGGTAATTCCATAACATATAAATAATTTGCAAAATCACCATTAGTATTTGCACCTATAATGTAATTTATAAAAATAGCGAAAGGAGTTATAAAATTTATAAAAATATATGTATAAATAGCACCATGAAACTTTAATCTCATATTATATGCTGACATAAGCCAAAAAACATTTAAAATAATTAGAGAATGTTGAAGGTGCGCACAAATGATACCAATATAATTATGGATATGTTGAAAATCTGGAGTAAGTATTCCTTGTAATGCACCTGACATACCCAATAAAAATGAAGCATCAAAAAGAAATTGACTTTTAATTGATTTTGTTGACATATCATTTTCGTTTGAGCTATCAGATAACTTTAAATATATAGCAATTAAAGAAAAATAAAATACAATGTGACAAAAATGAAAAGGTAAATCTTTTTGCCATGAAATAAAATAATTTGGATCTAAAAAAGCTCTATGAAAATAATCTATAAATTCTTGAAAAAAACAAAAAATAATAATAAATAAAGATATTTTCTTTATTAAAACAGAATTATTACGCTTATTAAGATAAAAGCCAATGAAGCTTACTAAAAAAATTACTATAACCATTATAAGTGAAAAATTATTGTGAAAATTCCAACTTTGTTCTAGAGGTAATTTTTCAAACATATTATTCGCTCAGCAAATGTTGTTGCATAAATTCTTTTGAAAATCGAAATGCTTTTTCTCTTGCTATAGGGTTGCCACCCATCATAGTCCCTCTCTCTGCACAAAAA
This sequence comes from bacterium TMED6, assembly GCA_002167465.1. GTDB lineage: Bacteria > Fidelibacterota > Marinisomatia > SCGC-AAA003-L08 > D37C17 > TMED6. The sequence goes on along the minus strand of NHBL01000032.1, from coordinate 34,797 downwards.
TAAAGTCCAATTTTTTGACGTGTAGGAGTATTCATAGGAATATCTAAAAAATTCATTAAAACTGCACCATCATTTCTTATATTAAATCTACAATCTGAAAAAGCATAAGCATTCTCAATATAAGATATTTCTGAGACTCTATCAAACGAATGATAGGAATTATCATATACAGTTACGTTAAAATCATATCCTTGCATATCCATCATATCTTTAAATTCAACACAAGCATCTGAGGGAGTCCATGTATCTAATTCTCCAATTAAAACATGAGTAGGAACATCCTCAAAATCGACATTATAAGGCTTAGCAAAGCAAGCTGGATAAAAAGCTAATTTTGAAGCAAACTTTAAATCAGTACCAATTGCTTTTTTTAATGGTTTCCATCCTGAAAAAAGTGTTACTGCCCCACCTAAACTCCAACCCGTTAAACCAACTTTATCTTTGTTTATATTAGGATGATTTTCTAATACTTCAAAAGCTTTATAGACATCTAATATAATCATAGCAGTTGTTACTTCTGTTTGGCTGCCTACTGTAGATTTAACTCCTCGACTTTTAAAACTATTAAGTTCAAAAGTAGCAATCCCTAAATTTCTATACATTTCTAAATATTTATAGTGATGTTCTCCCCAATCCAAACTACCTGCAACACCAATAATAAGTGGATATTTTTTTTCTTTTGAATAATTATCTGGAAATTTAAGAATACCAAATACCTCTTGAGATTCCTGATTATCTAAATTAGTAATTATATCTTGAAAAGAGAAAGGGCTAGCACTTATAAATGTTATCCTTTCAGTTGAAAAGATAGCTGAAACAAATATGATTAAAAATATATTTAAAATTTGAAAATGCAAATATTTATCCAATAATTAAATTTAGTAAAAGTACAACATCTTGAATATTAATACCACCATCATTATTCATGTCTGCAATAAAATCAGATTCTATACCTCCTAAAATCATATTAATAATAATAACTACATCTTGAACATTTAATTGACCATCATAATTTGCATCGCCTGAAAGACCATCATTAAANACAAGTATTTTNAAATCATCTAATCCTGCTTCAATAATNGANCCACCACTACCATCATCACCNTCGTAGNATATATCTTCTGCAATAAATCTAAATTTTATTTGATNAGANAAAGAAATAGTTTCATCATTTAAAATNAATTGATAACGAGNCCAAGTATTTNAATTNTCATTAGTTTCTTCCAAAGAATACCATANNTTTCCTCCATCATTNGAAACATCTACTCGCCATANATCATTACCAGGATTTGCTCCACCTGCTGCTGCATTTGCATACCATCTCCAATAAGAAACAGCTGCAGTTGAATACTCTGATAAATCATAAGTAGGAGAAANTAAAGTGGTTTTTCCTCCNTCAACATCTCCAAAACCAAATTCACTATCATTATTAGATACATCATTACCTGTAATAAAACAATATTGACCATCAACTGTATGATCAAAATCTGGTTGAATAATTTCACCATTATCATCATANGTAGGATTTGGTATCNCTCTTTCCCAAATACCAGCTGAAGCTTGATCATCTNTATCACCAANTNTCCATNAANCTTGTTGCTCAAATTCNTTATTAACTAATATTTCTGGCTCTCCAATTAGAATTGAAAGACTATTACTAGATATAACATTATAATTATCAAATACATTTACGGTTATCTCTTCAATAGTACCTGATTGAGTGGATTGTGAAACCTCAAAATATGTTATACCGCCTAAATCTAATTCCTCTCCTGCATCTAAATTACCAATAACAATTTCTGATAGTTCAAAAGATAAATTATCAGATGAAATAATGTTAATTTGTACATCTCCAGATGATGAACTTAATCCAGTATTTTTAACAGAAATATTTAAGGGATAAGTTTGGCCTTGTATAAATAGTTCATCAGATACATTTATCTGAGAAGTATAATTTGATCCAGCAACTAATGCTAAATATTGATTTGCATATAAGTTTTCTTCACATAAAGGTACAATACGATTTGTCGCTGGCCAAAAACCATCTTGACTGGACCCTACTTCTGGAGTGTAAGCGAATATTCCATGTACTCCATACATCCAGTCACATGCTTCACCATTAACAGCATATAAAATATCTACACCTGTTCCCAACTCATATCCATTTACACTTACTAATTCCTGACCAATCTCAGTAAAAGTTTGAATATCTTCATCATCCATTGGGTTTGGCTCAGTATATCCNTAAGGATGTAAAAGTAAATTACTATAACTATGGTAATTAAATGCGACGGGAAAATCATGAGCACTTACAAAAGCTTCTATTGCTGTTGTTTCTGGTTCTGAAAATGGCATATTTCCTCTATAAGTTTCATCACACCCGTCTGGACTAGAGCCTTGATTATCTAATCCCCACATGAATGAATAATTTCTATTTAAATCAACACCATCTACCCCACCATTACATGTCTCTCTTGCATTTTTTCTTTGCATACCACCACCNTTAGGTGCTATTTGTTGATTATATACTAAACCNTCTGGATTTATAGCAGGAATAAACCATAATTCTCGATTNTCTAATATATCATTTGCCATTTGATCAACATTATAATTTTCAACTAACCAATTCATATAATAAAATAAATTCATGTAACTCATTGGTTCTCTTGCNTGATGNAAACCTGTATATAAAACTTCCGCTTCATCTTCATCTATATTTGGATTATCACTCATTTTAATCGCCCATATNTCTCTACCTTCTAAAGTCTGTCCAATAGAAATTTTTTCAGAAACTAGATTTGGATAATCTTCATATAACTCATCTAAATTTTCAACTATTTCAGAAAATGTGTAGTAACCACCCATTGATCCATATTCAAAATCTCTAGANNCATAATCATTTGTTAGTCTAGAAGCATAAAATTCTTCTAAATTTTCNTGAATTACAGTNTANGAAATATTTAAAAGTTCCATTTTAACTAAATCAGANATAGATATNGCAAACTTTATNGAATTATCNGGATCAATATGAACATGATCTAAATCAATATGTAATTGATTTAAATTAGCTATTAAATCATCATTAACATTATCTATCTTTATTTCTTTATATTGTTCATATGAAAATAGACTAGTAAAAATTATACTTAGTATTATGATATTTTTCATTTTATATATTCCCTTAAAATAATAATAATNAATTTACGTATTTAATATTATTTCAAACTAATATATATATGTGAAATAGACAATTATTTTTACAATGTATTACAATATGATAAAAACAGAAAAAAATATATCAATCNCNCTAAATCAACTAGCTTCAAATAATAAATTAATTTTTTATTTCTTTAGNATATTTACATTCACTGGTGAATGGTGGATGTACGTGCTCTACGCAGTAATAACAATTTTAATTGATTTTAATATTGGTATTAAAGCAATCAAAATGGGTTTGGTTGCATATGGTCTACATTATCCAACATACTATATTATTAAAAATACGATAAAAAGGAATAGACCATTTGTTGATAATATAGATATTAAAGCACTAGTTAAACCTCCTGATAAGTATAGCTTACCTTCAGGCCATGCATCTGGTACTTTTATAAGTTCATTAATAACAATCCATGTTTTTGATGGATTAAATTTTTTAATAGTATGGCCTATTATTGTAAGTTTTTCAAGAGTCTTCTTAGGAGTTCACTATATTACTGATTCATTAGTAGGGTTAATATTAGGTTATATTTGCTATTATATAGCATGTAGTATCATTATATAATGCATAAATATAAAGTTAAAAAAAATCTTAAATTATCTACAATTGAAGGTTGTTTTTGGGCTGTNATGTATGGAGGAGGTGAAACTTTTTTATCTGCTTGNGCNGTATTNCTNCAGTTTTCTCCTTTTCAAATTTCTTTNTTAAGTTCTTTTCCTCCATTTATAGGATCATGTTTTCAATTATTTTCATCNATAATTAAAAATAAATTCAAGGACATTAAACAGTTTGTAGTAACAATGTCTTATTTACAAGCTATACTCTGGATTGCTCTCGTAATTCTTTTATTTTATAAACCAACTTATAAATATATTCTTATATGGAGNTGCATATATTGGACAATTGGAACAATTATTCAACCAGNATGGACTGCTTGGATGGGATATTTTGTNCCTCGAAGAATACGAGCTAGATATTTTGGAAAAAGAAATAGAATTATTGGCTTTATATCATTTTTAGCAACTTTAATTGCAGGATATATTTTAGATATTTTTAGTGAGAATTTAATCTTTGGTTTTGCTATAATCTTTATAGCAGCATTTATAGGAAGAGCTTTATCAGCTTTCTACTTAAATAAAAAATTTAATTTTGAGGAAAAAGAAACGCAAAATATAATCGAATACATCTCTTCTTTTAAAAATTTAATAAAAAATAAAAATAAGAGTTTCTATTANATTGTTTTTAATTCATATATAAGTTTTTCTATAATGTTTTTTGGACCATTGTTCTCAATATATATGCTTAGAACAATGGAATTAGGAGTATTGGTNTATACAATTAATATGACTTTATGGCAAATTTCAAATTTTTCATGCTCTAGTTACTTNGGAAAACTTTGTGAAAAAATTGGAGACTATAANGTTTTAAAAATTTCNACCTANATGATAGTATTTCTTCCAATTTTATGGATACTTTTATACTATTTAGATAATCAGACACAAATTTTAGCAACTTTTTTAGTATCTATATTAGCTGGAGTTTGTTTTTCTGCTTTTACATTATCATCGTTTAATCTATTGTATAAAATTTCTAAAAAAGAAGATGTAATTCACTTTTCTGCTTTAGGTACATTTATAAAAGGAGCTGCTATATTAATGGGTGGAATTTTAGCTGGGCTAATTGTTGAATCGAGTTTTATAAAACAAATTGCACAAAATTTTAATTTAATACCAATACATATATCAATGCTTGTATCTGTTTTATTACGATTTTTATCTATCCCAATTTTAAATAAGATTAATACTTAAGTAAATATTCAAATGTTTGTTTAAATAATTTNTCACCACGTAATATTATTTTATTTTCCCAATTAGTNTCGAATGGTCTAAAGGCTTTTAATAAATCTTTTTTTGTCCAATGATTTAATAAATCTAATTTTGGTTTTTTACTATAATGTGTCCAACTACTTTCAGATCTCGATGATTTTATGACACTAAGACCTGATATTGTTCCAAATTCCTGTGCAATTGAAGTCCAATTAATATTTGGAAACCGTAATTCAACACCTTTCTGCATGCCACCTCTAATTTTATATGCTAAACCAGCTGCTGGATCTAAACTTACAACTCTATTTCCAAAATTTTGTTTTTTTAAATCAATATATTCTAAACTATCTTGAGACAAATCTACTAATAAAGTATCTTCGCCAGGCACACCTAATCCTGTATGTAAATCTATCCATACACATCTTTTTACGTTTACTAATTTTATACTTAACCAATCTATAAAATGTTTAGGACCCTTTTCTAATTTATGTCCACCAAAATGTAATCCTTTTGGAAAATCATATTGACCTTCAGCATAAGCTTGCTTAGTTTTTATTTGCCCATTAATAATTGCATGAACAAACATTCTTAAATTAAATAAATTAAATTTTTGTGCTGGTTTTTTGATATTGATTATAGGATCAAGCTTTATATAATGAGGGTGAGAACCAGAATATGATTCTTTGTCTTGTAAAAAATTTCTATTTAAATCAACATTAGATTCATTTTCTCTTCTAAGCCATGACATTCCCCAAGGATTTAAAACATGAACAAAAATAAAAGCTGTATTTTTTGGTATTTCTTTTATGTTCGATAATATACTTAATTGAATAGCTGAACCTGTAAATCCTTCAACACCATGTATACCTGATGTAGACATATAAATTTTTTCTGCATTTGAGTCTCCTATCCAAGTAATATCAATTTTTAAATTTTCGTCATTCGGATCTAATTCATCTATACTAAGTTGTTCGTGAAGTACATTAATATTTTTAGCTTTTAAATGTTTTATAGCTTGATTAAATTTATTTTTAGCAACTTTATAATTTTCCGACCAAAATTTATTTTCCATATTTTAATTCATCTTCATGAATACTATATGTCCATAAAGATTCTCCCAGATTATTATTTATAGAATAACTTAAAATTCTATTATTTTTTGATCCTGATATTTGAATTGTACCAAAGTTTCTTTCAAAAACTCCACTACCTGGTATTCTATATTTATTCTTTTCATTTTCACATATATCACAATAACCTGAAGTTAAGGGAGAAACTGTAAAATCATGTAATGGGTAAGAATTATATCTATCCATCTTTGAAACTTCTGAAAAATGACGATCTCCTGATAAGAAAATAACACCTTCAATTTTTTCTTTTTCAATTAAATTTAGAATATCTTTATGTTCATCAATCCAATTTATATGATTTTCATAGATTGATTCAGAATTTAAAAATTGTCCTCCAATAGCTATAATTTTAAAAGGTGCTTTACTGTTTAGTAGTGCATCAATTAGCCATTCTACTTGTTCTTTTCCAAGGATTTCCTTGTATATATGTTTTCTGTTTTGTGGTGTTCTAAAATATCTATTATCCATAAGAAAAAAATCAATGTCGGACCACCTAAACTGAGTTGTTATACCACCTTTATTTTCTATTCCATATGATGGGTTAGCCCAAAAATCTTTAAATGCTTGATACGTAATATCTTTATGAATAAAGCTTCTGTCTGAATTGTTAGGACCATAATCATGATCATCCCATATTGCATAATGATGAACTGAACCTAATAAGGGTTGTAACTCATTTAAAGCTCTATCGTGAGTATAACGATTATATACACCTGTTCTTGAATCATCAGGCTCTCTAAAATATACATTATCACCAAGCCAAAGCATAAAATCAGGATTTTTATCTAAAATATTTGAATAAATAAAATAATCACCTCCATAACTTTTGCCAGGACGGTCTTTTTCTATTTCATTTGTATAAGCACAACTTCCAAAAGAAAAAGTAAAATCAGGAGCATTTTTACGATATTCCCAATGTTCTTGAGATTGAAATTTTAATTGATAATCAACATTAATTACATTTCCATTTATAATTGGTTGATAATTATATATTGTTCCTGGCTTAACTAAGTCAGCAATGATTGTTGCTGTAAATCCAGTTGATTTATCAGTTGTTACTGTTTCAGTTTCTAATTTTATATTAACATTATTAATATCCCAATAGATAAACTTTACTTCAGCTTTATTTTTAGTTTGAATCCATAATGCAACTTCTGATTTTTCAGAGTAACCTACCATTGGACCTGCATTAATATCATTAATGTTTGAATGAATAAAAGAAAAAAGTGATATTATTAATACTATATTTTTCATTTATCCCAAAATAATTTCTATTAATAAAACAATATCTAAAATATTTATAACTTCATCTAAATTTAAATCTGAACAACTTAGTTCTTGATTATTTAAAATTGAATTGACTAATAAAACTACATCTAAAACGTTTAAGCCATTATCACTATTAATATCGCCATACAATAAACATTCATCAATTTTTCCAAGATAAATATTTTCATCTCCTATTTGGTAATCAAGATATTCGATTGGTATAAAAAACATTTCATCGTTTGTTCCATCACCAGGATAAACCCAGCTTGGTGGACTATTAGGATTATTAGGATTATTAGATGTATTATCATAAACACATGTTGCAGTTATAGTTGAACCTCCTGGTATTTTCAATAAATACTCAGGATAATAAAAACTTTGCCAATCAAAATCCCAAAATGGAATTTGAATTATAGGAATAATAGTTCCGTCTGATGTAGTTGCGTAAATTTCCCAAGATTGTCCTAATAAATGACAGTGAGGTAATATATTAACCATACTAATATCATCAGGTACATAAAGCGTTCGCGTTATAGTTGTAATTTGATTAGGTGGTAATGCAAATTCCCAATAATCAAAAATATGTTGTTCTATTTCTCTTTCTATAGATTCTTCTTTGAAAAATAAATTAACAGAAGATAAGTCTTCTTGATCTGTTAAAAGTGGAGCATAATGTACTTGAACAATAATATCAGAATTAGCTGGTATGGTTCGTCCTATATTTTCAGGATATTCAACACTAGATAAACCTGGAGCATAACCCCCTATTAAATCTGTGGTTGTATCTAAATTAAACCCCCCATAACATTCATATCCATATTGATTATCTTGATTTTCTAAATTATCAGCAGCTCCATGAGGTACATAAGTAATAATAGCATGATGAACTGCTTGTCGATTACCAGGACGAAATTCAATTGCAGACATTTCTAACTCTTGGTCATTATCAAGTGAAAAAACAAAGCATCTATAATCATCTTCATAATTACCTTCAACAAAATGAGATTCTTCCATTTCAAAAATTAAATCTGGCTCACCAAGTGTTGACCCATCAGGAAATTCTGGAATTGGATATTCAAGATCTAGATTTCCTTGAGGTGCTCCTAAGCTAATCCAATCTAATATTGTATCAATTTCACTATCTTCTAGATACCTTTCATATAAAAGTGAACTAAATTCTCTATTTGGAGGCCATGGTGGCATAAGTGGATTATCATGTCTTATATCATCACTTCCACCTATTACATATGCTATTAAGGATCTGTTGTCATATACATCTTGATAATTTTCTAAAGGTAAAAATGCTCCAATCTCATTAGGTCTATGGCATGATGTACAATTGTTATAAATGATTGGTGAAATATTTTCACTAAAATTAATTCCGTACAAAAAAGAAATTATAAAATATAAAATGAAGTTTTTCATAAATCTAAAAATCCAAAATAATATTAATCAGTTCTATGATATCTTGAACATTTAATTGATTATCATAATTTAAATCAGCTTCTTGATTATAGATATCATCTAAAATATAATTAACCATATAAATAACATCTTGTACATTAATTAAGGTATCTCCATTTATATCACCATAAATAGTATCAATAATAAAATTATGCCAGCCTGCAATAGGATGTCTTGTACTATTACCATCAATATTTTTTGCTTTAATAAAATATTCTACTTCTTGATTTGCTTCAATATCTGAATAAAATAAACTATAAATATTATCTGATATATATTCTAATTCTAATTGCTGATAAGGACCATCATTAGCACTATATTTCCAATGTAATTCAATAACATCTAGATTTGAACCACTATAATCTATAATCTCTGCTGTAAAATCAATTTGATTACTAAATATTTCATTAGCTCTAATTGACTTATGTGAAATATGTATCATTTGGGGATCAAAAATACCTTTTGTTCTACAATGTAGCGCATCCTCACCATACCAAGGCTCATTATTTAAAGGGTCAAAACCAATAACTTCATAACCAGGCATTGCTTCTTGAAAAACCTGTATAGCCATGTTATCTTCCGGTAAACCATATTTTGGAACTAATACTTTATTATTTAATATTAAAGAATTTGTATATGCAGCTACCGGATTATTTTCCCATGGACCGCCAGGAATCTCTGGGCAAAAAATTCTCTTAATTTCAAAAGGTCTTTCATAAAACGTATTTAAACTATAAAATGATTCTGCAAAATCTTCAATACATTCATATTCAGGGCTAGATTCAGAAACTTGTTTAATAATTATAGTTTCAGGTCCAACTAATTTTGCCATACAATCTATATGCTGTATACTAACTTCATTAGGATTATCAAAAATATGATAATCAGAAAAATATAATTCTTGATTCATAATTTCTTTAAATTCTTCATTTGCAATAGTGTTTTCATTTACCATGAGTTGTGTTGAAAAACCCATGCCATAACCATCAGTCATAAAATTACCACCAGTCCAGTAAAGGTCTAAATCCTTAATATCCCATTCAAGTTGATTAGCAAAATCTACATTAGTATCATCATCCTCTTCCCAACCTCGAAATTCAGAACTTACAGGCCTGCTTTGATAATTATTTCTTTCTAAAATAGTTAAATTATTTTCACAATAACCATTTTCATCAATTATTTGACCTCCACAATCACCACAATCAAAGCTATAGTCTGAACACATAAAATTTAAACCCCAACTTCCATCATCACAAAATCCATCACCAAGCCAATCCATAATTTGTCCATCGCCATTAAAATCTTCACAAAACTCATTATTTACATAGCAATCATAACCCTCCTCTGCATATTGAGGCTGATTATTACAAAATTCTATACCCATACAATCAGTTAAACTCATATTTTCATCGCAATCAGTTTGCTCGTCATCTAAATTACACCCATAATTTTCTGGATAGCCGTTAAATTGTTGATTTATGACTTCAAAGTGATTTTCACCAATTAAAAATTCTGGACCATAATCTCTTGTCCAATGACTGTATGTTTCTGTAAAAATAAATTCAACATTTGATGTATTGACTCCCCAATTAATAAAAGAGTTTAAGGCAGAAGATTGTTGATTAGTATTTTGTACTAAAACATATAAAATATCTTCACTTGCTAGTTCTACTACTAAGTCGGAGGGTATACCAACAGGCCAACGTATCATAGTACCTATAGCAGGCTCCCATTCAGCTACTACTCTGCGTTCTGGAATATTTCCTATTGATAAGGATAAAGCTAGTAAAATTAATACAATATGCATAATTTATGTTATGAAAAAACTATTTTTAATCCTACTGTTTATATCCTTCAATTTATATCCACAATGAGCTCTTTGAGGAAACCCTTCTTTACCAGTTGGTAATGCAGATAATGGAGTAGGTTTGTGGACTGGACAAGTGATGATGTCTGGAAATTATAACTTTCAGTATATTGATTGGGATCATGGACCTATTGGAAATGAAAATTTTAAACATACAGGCAATCTTGTTACTAATCTTATTACACCAACAGTAACTATAGGCTTAACAAATTATATTAATTTTAGTTATCAGCAAGCAATTGGCTTAAGGAGTATGGACTGGATGAGCAATGAAAATAGTGTCCATCATCGGGATGAACATTCTTTAAATAATTTTGCAAATGCTATTGGAAGTGTTTTTGGTGATGCCACATTCAATTTAAAATATTTATTAACCAATACAGGAAATATTTCTGGATCCAGAATCTTTTTAGGAGCTGGTGTTATTATTCCATCAAATAGTGTCCTGAAATCAAATCCATTTATAAAAAATGTAGATGATACTTATCCAGAACATAGACATTTTTCTTTAAGTGACGGATGTTATAAAACAAATTTTGAATTTCAATTTTATATTAAAAATATGACTAAAAATAGATATGTTCCCACATTCTATGGCTTCACATTTAATTATAAAAACCCAATAAAAGAAAATAAATATGGTTACAAGTCAAGTAAAACATTTACAGGAATTGGTTCTATTTTATTTGCTACTAAGCTTAAAAAAATATGGCAACCAAAAGGCCTGAGTTTGGGTATGGCTANTATAAAAACTACNNATGGTTATTGGGACGGNGAAATAGCACCTAATACTAAATCAGATTTTTTTATGCCAACCATTGGTNTAATTTTTAGTGATATGAATAAAGGCAGTCTAAGTATTAATTTAAAATATGTCAAANATAANTCAATAATTCCAGAAGATGCACCAGANGCAAATATTAAATCTTATGANNTGTCTATAGGNTANAGAAAAACACTTAAGTATAGNATCCCTTGGTTATCTAATTAATTTTTAGAATGCCAATAAGCTAGGCCTAAAAAAATAAATTGAATTGGTAGTCTAACCCATGAAGCCGCAAAAGAACTAATCCCTATCAATTGTTGCGGTTGATCATAAAAAGCTAAATACAAATTTGCAGGATATACTGCTAAAAGGAGCAATATAAGAAAATAAGCTCCCATTTTACGAAACATTGGAACTATCAACATAGTTCCAAAAACTATTTCATAATAACCACTTAAATAAACTAACTCTANACCAATTGGTGATAATANTGGAGGAATTATATGCAAGAACCAATTAGGTTCTATAAAATGTTTCATGCCAACATTGATATAAAATACTGACATAATTAGGATNCTAATATATTTAACATANACTAGCATCCTATTAAAATTNAATTGCACTAATTAAACTTAATTTGGGCAGTAACCTCAAACTTAGCTCTTGANTAATCTNNATCNAAANNTTCTGTTCCAGCACNTTTACCNGTTTGTAACCTAAATGTTGGNGANANNGTTACTTCTCCCATNTCNCCNTTAAAACATGTATGAGTATANGAAAGCCACATATACGATACTTTATCATCATCTTTACTAGCCATNTCATAGAAGAATTTTAATTTACCCTCTTTAATTGGNCTNGATAGAGATAATCTCATATGGTCAGCTTTATAATGTAANCATCATCTCCCTCTTCACCTTTTGTTGATGTGTAATATGAAAATCCAGAGCTAAATCCAGCAACTTCAGGTAATAAAATATCAGTTCCTAATGTCATAGGATAAATATCATCATCAGTGCCGCCAAAAGAAGTTAGAAGTCGTGGTGTTACAGATATAGAACCAAAATTTAAAAACATATCCATACCCAACGTAAAATCATCACAATCATCAATAGCTTCTTCATTAGAATCATCTGCAGGTTCTTCTTGCTCAACCACATTATTATCAACTGATAAAAACCAATTTAATTTATGACCCATTAATGCTTTATAACCCGCAAAACCTAATGTAGACCCATTATTTAAAAGTACAAATGGTATGTCAACAAGCTTATCAGAATAAAAATGCAAATCAAGAGATGGGTTGTATTTTAAAGGAAAAGCACCTGCCCAAAATCCCCAATCATCTTTCATACTACCAAAGTAAAGCTCCATAAATGAAACTGTTGGCCTATAAGAATTTATATTACCAGGCTCAGTATCACTGGTACCTATTTTAGTCATTCCAGCAACACCTAGTGTACCCAGTTTAGAATTAAAAAACCATCCCTCACCAATATTTGCTTTCATATTTAATCGAGCTCTATACAAATAATATAGATCAGAAGTTGATGAACCATCTCCGTTTTCTATAATATCATAACGAGGTCTAAACCTAGCATCTCCACTAAATTGTATATCACTCATCAAAAAAGAAAAGGCAATTAAACTTAGTAATATATTTTTCATTTATTATTTCTCCTTATTTAAATATTTTTATAACTAAACGCTTTTTTAAAACTAGTACCTTCAACTAATGGGTATATGAAAAAGTTTACATGTTTATTATAATTTTTTAATTCTAAATCTCTCCCAGTAGTAAGTTCTACTCTGTCTTTATTTAGTGTTCCAAAATAGTATGAAGATTTTTCTGGATCTTTATCTGCTTCTGAAATATCAACTGGATACCATCCTTCTCCATCAACATAATAATCAGCCCAGCAGTGGTAACCACCAACTTTACCTTCTGTACCATTTTTGGGAATATTAAATCCCATATGAAACCTTGCTGGTACATCCATAGTTCTTAATAATGACATAAAATATGAATGATAGTCAGTACAATTTCCAACCCCTATATCACAGGCATATATAGCATTTCCATTTCCATATGCATAACTCTCTTTTTTATTTTGTTTTTCTACTAACATATCCTGATTTACCTTTAATCTTCCATAGGTAATATCTTTTGGTAACCATTCCTTACCAGTATTTTTATTAATTCCACCATTTATATATTTATAGTTAGGGTTGTTTTTGTCATCTGTTGGTTTTCCATAGTGCATACCATTAAGTACATAATCATATACACCACGCATATCAGCACTAGTTAAATTATTTTCATTAATAATATCTTCAAAAATATCTCCTTCAGGTACGGTTAAATTATTTGTTTCACCATCATAATTTTCTGGATTAAGATTTTTGTATTGAATACCACTATGTTCAAATCTCTCAACATTAAAATTAAAAGATAATGTCATTGGTTCTTTCAAACCTTCTTCATTGAAGCAATAATAATAATGATTTAAGTGAACTTCTTCTACTAATTGTTCACAAGTTAATTCACCAGTATATAAAGATGTTTTTGTTATTTTTTGAACTTCATTAGACTGTGGAATAGGAAACCAAAGTTCAACTTTTTGATTACTTGGTTCTAAATTAACCTGATAACTGAATTCAAAACTTCTTGACTGACTTAAATTGTTATTTTTATTTCCACAAGAAAACAAAAATAATACGATAAATATATATATTGAAAATTTAGTAAAACGCATGAAAACTCCTTTATTTTAATATTGAATTAGTAAAAAAGATGCTATCCAACCCGGGAAGCTTTACACAATTCACGTAAAAGAAGTTTTATTTAGATAAATCATAATATAAATTTAAATATATTTTTAAGTGTTGTACAAGTAGTCATATTTTAAATGGTAAAGTCTAAACTCATGATAAAATTAAATTTATTAAGGTTACTACATCTAAAACATTTATAGTGCCATCAAGATTAACATCTGAATTTAGAGTTTCTTCACCATTACCTAATATTATACTTACCAAAATGACAACATCAAGAACATTAACAGTGTTATCAGAATTTATATCGCCTGTAATTTGATTTCTATATACATTAAATATATAGTTTTTTGCATCATATTGATGATATACAGGTTCAATTTCAAAATAAAAATTTGTCATATCAGAATTATAGTTTGCACTAAATTGTAATTCAATTTCAGAATATGGCTCAATCATAATTTGTTCACTTAAAATATTATCAAACCAACCTTCAGCATCTCCTGCTGCATAATTATATATCTGTTTATATCCTGAACCATTTTTAATTAATATTTTAAGATTACCATCAGTAAGATAAATACCAGGTTCAGAATCAATTAAATTAAAATTATCGAAAACTACAGAATATGCATTTGGATGAAGCGAAGGAATTCGAAATGTTCTATAATTTCCTCCAGGATCTTCATCCTCTTCTGTAATATTATAATCTGCATACCATACTAATTCTTGCTCTACTGTTACTTCTAAAGCATGCCCACCAGAACCTACAGTATTTATTAATTTATTACCATTTGATAATGTCTGAACGCTACCCATCCATGGACCAAACAAATCCCATTGCTCAGTATCCCAATGAGGTAAAGTATATTCCCAAACCATTTCACAATAACTGTTATCTATAACTCTAAATTCTAAAGCTCGACTAGTAGCATCTTGACCAAATAAACCACTAAGATTGCCATTATCAAATAGAGTAATATTTCCATTTTCTAATAAATTAACATTATGTTGCCAAGTAAAGCCTAAATCTGTGCAAATATTTTGATTTCCAGTATTATATGCAGAAGGCATTCCAATCATCCAAATAATATCACCTGAAGGATAATCAATTTTTGTTACTCTTGATAAATGCCTTGATGAAAAATATATAGCACTTTCATTTTCATCAAAATAAAATGCATTAGAATGCATCCAGTCAAATTGACCTTCAAAATATGCATTCCACCAAGTGCCACCATAAATATCATAATCATTCATTGAAAAATGATCGAATGGATTCCATCTCCAAATCTCATTTCCATTTTCATCCCATTCAACTATTGCTTGTCCATACCAAGGATATTCTATAGTTTCACCATCAGCCTCATAACCTAAACCTCTGTATAAATTTGTCCAATCTCCCAATGGGATAGGGCCCTGTTCATACTCTTGAATAAAACCCATATAATTTCCATTTGGTATTGATTTTACTTCATGAACATCTATATATACATTGTCAGGACCTTTCCATTGATATTCATTATCATAATTAATAACTGCTCCTGTATTTTCAGGAAAATTATTAAAACTACAACCCGATATTTGTCCATATTGATTTATATGGTTCATAATGAAATTTTTATTAAAATCATTCCAAATTTCTTTACCATTTTTATCAAAAGCTA
This sequence comes from bacterium TMED6, assembly GCA_002167465.1. GTDB lineage: Bacteria > Fidelibacterota > Marinisomatia > SCGC-AAA003-L08 > D37C17 > TMED6. The sequence continues at coordinate 18,816 of NHBL01000032.1, read as the reverse complement.
TACTTCGATTATCATCAGATAAATCACCCATAATTGTTAATCCATCATAAATTAATTCATCATCTAAAATATATGTTTCAACTCCATTTTGACCCATATTACTTGATCTTATTCTAAATAAGAAGGTATCTATCCATTCACCGTATGAATTATCTTCATAAATAGGTCGTACTCTCCAAAAATATGTGCTATTCCAATTAATCTGATTATCATCAAAAATATAAATAAGGTCTGAAGTATTTGCATCTAAAATATTATTGACAAAGTTGTCATCTGTAGATACTTGTATATTATACATGTTAGCATTAGGCTCTTGCTCCCATTCAAATAGTATATGTAAATAAGATATAAACTGGGAACTTTCAGGCTTTAGTAAATCAGCTTTTAATAATGATATTGAACAAATAATAATTGCAAAAATATGTATGTAAATTCTCATAAAAATGATTCCTTAAAAGAAAAAAATTAACTTTTAGTTAATAAAAAATAAACAATAAAAATGTAATAAAATGTAATAAACTTAATTGGAACGAGTTATAATTTCTTCAAAAACAGTATCAATAAAATCATCAATAGGAAAAGTACCTTGATTTCCAGAAAATTTTCTTCTAATTGAAACTGTATTATCCTGAACTTCCTTCTCTCCAATAATAATCATAATAGGAATTTTATTTAATTCTGCATTTCTAATTTTTGCACCCATTTTTTCATTTCTTATATCAATTTTAACTCTGATATTTTTTTCTTTTAGTTGATTAAAAACAGATTCAGCATAATTATTAAACTTATCTGAAATTGGTACAATCATCATTTGAACTGGAGCTAACCAAAGTGGAAAATTTCCTGCATAATGCTCAATAAGAAATCCAATAAAGCGTTCATGCGTTCCTAAGGGTGCTCTGTGTATACATAACGGAGTTTGATCTTCGTTTTTATTATCTACATAGGTAAGGTTAAACTTAGCAGGAACAGCAAAATCAACTTGATTTGTTGCCAACGTAAATTCTCTGCCAATTGCACTCCATACTTGAACATCAATTTTAGGGCCATAAAAAGCTGCTTCACCTGGAATTTCTACAAAATTTAACTTTCCGTCTTGTAATGATTCTCTTACAAGATTCTCAGTTTTAATCCAAAGATCAGGTTCATTTACATATTTTTCACCAAGTTTTTCTGGATCGTGCAAACTTAATCTCATCTCATATTTCTCTATTCCAAATATTTCAAAATATTTAAGATACATTTGACATACAGCTAAAAACTCTTGCTTAAATTGTTCTTCNGNACAATANATATGNGCATCATTCATTTGCATNCTTCTAACTCTCATNAANCCAAANANTTGNCCNGANTTTTCATANCTNTAACANGTNCCATATTCNGCNANNCNTATTGGAAGTTCTNTNTANGTNCTTGGNNAACTTGNATAAATTTTATGATGNTGAGGACAATTCATNGGTTTTAAATAATANTNATTNCCATCAATATCCATNGCNGGAAACATACTATCTTNNTAATGTGATAAATGNCCTGATTTNTCATANAAAGCNTCCNTTNGTTATATGNGGNGTNNTNACTCTATCATANCCAGCTNNNTCTTCNGTTTCTTTNGCTANCTNNTCNANNTNTTCNATAATTANNGNNCCNTTNGGNAGCCATAAAGGCANNCCNGNNCCAACNTCNTCATCAAATGTNNANATTTNNAATNGNTTTACCAATTTTTCNATGATCTCTTTTTTCAGCTTCNTTTAACATATTNANATATGTTTTTANNTCTTTNTCAGTTCTCCANGCNGTNCCATANATNCNNGTNAGCATTTCATTNTTNTCATCACCTCTCCAATANGCNCCAGCNATNTTCATTAATTTNAATGCNTTNCCAATNTGTNNTGTNGTTGGCATATGAGGTCCNCTACATAGATCNANCCANTCNCCNTGCTTNTAAATNGTNANNTCTTCATCNNNNGGTAAATCNTTNATAATNTCNGTTTTATATTTTTCTCCAANANTATNAAAATAATCNATNGCATCNTTACGNTNCCATACNTCNCGNACAAANGGNANNCCNTTANCAANNATTTCNANCATTTTATTTTCNATTTTTTCTAAATCTTCNNANANANAAGGNTTTTTAAATGAAAAATCATAGTAAAAACCATTATCTATAGCAGGACCAATTGTTACCTGAGTACCAGGAAAAAGTTCTTGAACAGCCTCAGCCATTATATGAGCACAATCATGCCTAATAATTTCTAATGCCACATCAGAATCTTTTTTAAGAATTTTTAATTCTGAATCTGTATTTATAGGAAATGATAAGTCACGAAGATTTCCATCAACTTCAACAACAATTGATTGTTTAGCTAAGCCACTCGAAATGCTTTCAGCAATCTCCATACCAGTAATTCCAGCATTCTTATCTAATACTGTTCCATCAGGTAAAGTTATTTTTATCATNTTATCGCTCATAAATTATTTAATTCTCCATATAGTTCCATCAGGAGTATCTTCAATCTCAACACCTATTTCTATTAATTTATTTCTAATTTCATCTGCTTTATTAAAATCTTTAGATTTTCTTGCTTCATTTCTATCATTAATTAAACTTTCAATTAATTCACTATCTAAATTATCTTGTAATTGACCTATACCCAACCATTTTTTTGGAGAATGTTGTAATATACCAAAAAGTTTTGCTGCTGCTAAAAAATTTGTTTTTAATTTTTTTTGATCTAATTCGTTAGTAGAAGAAGATAATTTTTTTGCAATTTCATTAATTTCAGCTAAAGCTATGGATGTATTTAAATCATCACATAAAGCACTTAATACTTTTGTAGGACATTTATTTAAATGATTTTCATCTATAGCTACATTTGAAAACTTATTAAGAATTCTATAATATTTATCTAATGTCTTTTTTGATTGATTAATTGTATCACTTGTCCAATTTATAGATTGTCTATAATGACCAGAAAGTAATGCTAATCTTAATACTTCGCCATCATATTTTTCAAGGTAATCTCTAATATAAAATATATTACCCAAAGACTTAGACATTTTTTCACCATCAATATTTAACATAGCATTATGTAACCAATATTTTGAGAAAATTGTAGGATCATTATCTTCATTATGAGCTCCACAACTTTGAGCTATCTCATTTTCATGGTGTGGAAAAATTAAATCCATACCTCCGCCATGTATATCAAATGGTAACCCTAAACTTTGTTCAGACATTGTTGAACATTCTAGATGCCATCCAGGACGACCAAATCCCCATGGTGATTCCCATCCAGGCTGATCATCAATACTTGGTTTCCATAAAACAAAATCACCCGCATTTTTTTTATAGGAAGCTACTTCAACTCTACTTCCAGCTATTTGATCATCAATATTTCTTCCGGATAATTTTCCGTATGCTGAATATTTTTTAACATTAAAAAGAACATGACCGTCTGACTCATAAGCAGTCCCATTATGAATCATTTTTTTTACTAAATCTATCATTTCATTTATAAAATCTGTTGCATGAGGCTGTATATCTGGAGCTATAACACCCAAAGAGCTCATATCTTCATTATAAATTTTTTTAAATTTTTTTGTAATTGAATCAATAGGCTCACCAGATTCTTTAGATGCTTTTATAATTTTATCATCAATATCAGTTATATTTGAAACATATGTTACTTTAGAATATAATTGCTTTAAAACTCTAACTAATATATCACTAACTACGGCAGGTCTAGCATTTCCTATGTGAGCATAATTATATACTGTAGGTCCACAGGTATACATTCTAACGTGACTAGAGTCTACAGGAATAAATTCTTCTTTTTTCTTAGTTAACGTATTATGAATGTATAATTTAGAAATAATATAGCCTTAAAATTTATTTGTCCGAATTTGTAAGTACTAAAAATTCATTCCAATGATTTTTATCTTTAAACTTTCCACNAGCTTCAACTGTAATAGTGCTACTAGTAATATCTTTTATTCCACGAGATGAAACGCATAAATGATCTGCATCAACTATAAGGCCTACATTATCTGTATTTAAAACTAATTTTAGCTCATTAAATATTTGGACAGTCATTCTTTCTTGAACTTGAGGTCTTTTTGCAAAATAATTAACAATTCGATGCATTTTTGATAATCCAATTACATTTCCAGATGAAATATAACCGATATGTACTTTTCCAATAATTGGTAAAAAATGATGTTCACAATTTGAATAAAATGTAATATTTTTTTCAATTATCATTTTATCGTATTCATATTTATTATCAAATAAAGAATAATTAGGTTTGTTTGAAGGATTTAAACCAGAAAACATTTCTTTTACATACATTTTTGCTACTCTATAAGGTGTGCCTTTTAGGCTATCATCACTTAAGTCTAACCCAAGTATTAACATAATTTCTTCAAAGTGAGATTGTATGCGTTCTATTTTTTCTTCATCTGACATATCAAATGCATTATCAAGAATTGGCGTTTCAATATTGGTTAAAATATGATCATCACCCTCTTCATCAATCTTTTTTTTAATTGAATCTAAAATTTCAATATCGTCTGATAAATTTTTACTCATTTAATAAACCTTATTAATCATTAATTTAGCTATATTAATAATATAAAATATAACGATGTTAAATAACGATAAAAAAAGTGTAATTAAATGTATATTGAGGTAGATATAAAAAATAGAATAACTAATTATAGCTTATTTCTATCATTTTTTGCAGTTTACTTCTTGATAGCCGCAATTGTTGATCCTATACCTTGTCCAAAATGGATTAGTAGTATAGATAATAAAATTCCATTTATTTGGTGGATGATAATTCCATACTATTCTTATTATATTCTGTTAATTATTCCACCATTTCTAATACATGATTTAAATAAAATAAAAAAATTAACAAAAGTTCTAATTGAAACAGCAATATTTTGCTATATAATTTATATACTTTGGCCAATTAGCTCGTATGATGTATTAAAAGACGTTACCCCAAATATTCTAAGCTTTTTGCATAATTTTATCACATTTGAATTTTTACATCAAAATGCATTACCTTCAATGCATGTTTCAGTAACTACAACAATAGGACTTGTTATTTCTGTTTATCAAAATAAATATAGATTTTTAATGATATCTATGATTCTAGGAATATTTTTAGCTACTTTTTTAATAAAACAACATTACTTAATAGACTCAATAACAGGATTAATGCTTGGATACATAGGTTTTCTTCGATACAAATACTTGACTAAAATTTAATACCATTAATAGTAGCGACTATATTCCTTGTATGAGGATGATTCCTATGTTCACATAGGTATATCCCTTGCCATGTACCAAGATTTAAACTACCCTTAGTTATTGGGATTATTAGACTGTTACCTATTGTAGTAGATTTAATATGAGCTGGCATATCATCAGAACCTTCAAATGTATGCTTATAATAATTAGCATCTTCAGGAACACTTTGATTAAAATGTGTTTCTAAGTCTTGTCTAACTGTTGGGTCTGCATTTTCATTAATAGTTAAAGAAGCCGACGTATGTTTTATAAACAAATGAAGCATACCAATTTTAAAATTAGATACTTCTAAAAGTTGGTCTTTAATGTGATTTGTAATAAGCAAAAAACCTCTTTTTGAATCTGATATAGTTATTATTTTTTGAAACCAATCCATTAAATTTCCTTCATGTATTCTTCACTAAAAGGTACGGGCGTAAATCCTAGTGCCACATTAATTTTATACATTGGATTATTTTCTTCATTATCAGTTCTTAATTGTTTTATACCTTTTTTTAATAGTGATTCAATTGCTTTAATTTTTAGAGCTGTTGCAATTCCTTTCCTTCGAAATTCTCTTATAACACCAAGCGTACCTGTCCAACCCTTATATGGGTCAGCTTTTGGAAGGACTTCAATATCTGTAGACCCTATATATTGGCTGCCCTTTACAGCAATAATATCCACACCATAATAATTATCATAAAAATCTAGACATTGTTTTTTCCATCTTTTAAAAGGTGTTCGTGTATGTTTTATTCCATTCGGAATTGGGACATCCTGATCTAATACCCACTCTAGTTCTTCTAATTTTTTAAAATGACCTTTAAAATCTTGCATTTCATCTCTAGAATCATAAAACTTTATTCCTTCAGATTCTAACTTTTGTATTAATGGTTGATATGATGCGGTGTTTATCTGTCTTATGTCACAGATATACTCTCTATTTATTTGAACTAATTTAAATTTATGATTAACTAATAATTTTTTATATTCTTTATAATTAAAATGGTCATAAACNTTNNTATANAGNTTATTNCNATNAAATTTTTTAATTTTNTTNAGCATTTNTTNATATAATANTTNTCTATANCCNTNATTATNATATTNAGGATNTAANATNATATTAAAAAAACNNGTTNTNCTATTTTCATTTCNNCCTTGANCATAATAAAGAANACCAATNAGNTNATCTTTATTNTAAAGNANTANNCTATCTNTNATNANACTTTTATCTCTT
>NHBL01000032.1:0-12275 GCA_002167465.1 bacterium TMED6 | reverse complement strand
CCAATCATNTTTATCNTNATCNGGATGATCAATAGAATCATGATTAANAAGNTTNCNAACNCTTGCNATTTCNNNNAANTCNANATCANTTGCNGTNAATTNTTTGATTTTAATCATCTAAGAAATTAATTCATGATATGAATTAATTAGAATTATTTATAATAAAATTAATCTTTACTATCAGAATCTATTGAGTCTTTAATATCATTTTTTGCATCTTTAAATTCCTTAAGCCCTTTACCTAAGCCTTTTGCAAATTCAGGAATTTTTTTAGCCCCAAATAATATAAGAACTACTAATAGTATAACTACTATTTCTGTAGTACCAAGCATTGCATATTGCATATTTACTCCTTAAAATACTATGTAATATAATTTTATAGCGGAACTACGTTCATTGCAGCTGGCCCTTTTTCTCCTTCACCAACTTCATACTCAACATCTTGTCCATCTTTTAAAGTTTTATAACCTTCCATTTGAATGCTAGTCATATGCACAAAAAGATCTTTTCCATCTCCACCNTCAGCTGGTGTGATAAAACCAAAACCTTTTTGATTATTAAACCATTTTACTGTACCTTTTAATGTATCAGCCATCTATAGTCTTCCTTTCTATTAAAATTATATTTATTTTTATGCACAACATTGTTTTNGGCAACTAGACTCACACTGTTTTGCTACTTTTGTGCTACTACACTGTTTAGTCTTAGCACNATCACCTGAACTAGAACAGCTATTCGAACAACATGTCATACTCATAACACCATATGTAAATACAGCTAAAAATGCAAATTTCCATACTAAGTTTAATTTATCTTTTAAATCCATTTTCTCTCCTTTTTTATTCAAGAATAATGTTAATCATTGTAATTACATCTAACACATTCAATATTTGATCATTATTAAAATCAGCAATATCGTTAAATTGCTGAGATAAAATTAAATTTACAAGTAAAATAACATCTAAAACATTTAAAANATTATCATTATTTAAATCACCCTCATTAGATGTAAGCTTAAATATTCTTTGATTTCCACAAAAATATAATTCATNATATTCATCAACTCCAAATGAAGTAATATTTATATCAGTCCTAATAATTTCTTCATTTATATAATTTTGATTGTTATTAGTGTATAAAGCCCATATATCTCCTGTACACCAATCACCATATATATATTTCCCTCTTAATGTATAAATATTATTTCCTCTGTATACATAACCCCCTGTGACAGAACATACACCATCAACATATAATGCATATTCCCAAACAGGTAATTCAAATTGGTCAGGATTGCAATTAGAGCCAGGTGGATAACAATGAGAAGCCTCCATTTCATTCCANCCATAATTAAGCCCTGGATGAATAATATCAATTTCTTCCCATTCATTTTGGCCAACATCTGCAGCCCATAANANATTAGTTTCAGAGTCAAAACTAAATCTCCATACATTTCTTAATCCGTAAGCAAAAATTTCAGGTCTAGCACTTTGGTTATCAATAAAAGGATTATCAAATGGAATACTGTAATTCATATTGTTTGATTGATTATTTACATCAATTCTAACTATTGTACTAAGTAACGTTGATAAATCCTGACCGTTATTTTGAGGGTCGCCTGAAGAACCTCCATCACCAAAACTAATATATAAATATCCATCATTACCAAATTCCATTTGACCNCCATTATGATTATTATAAGGTTGATTNACTTCTAAAAGTATTTCGGAAGAAAAATAATCAGCCTCATTAGGATTGTCAGGATCAACTGAATATCTTGCAATTACATTACGTTTAGGATTATAGTCTGTATAATTAACATAAAAATAACCATTTTGTTCATAATTAGGATGAAATGCTAAACCTAATAAACCTTCTTCTGTATAACCTCCATCTTGGTCTACAATGGATCTAATATCCAAAAAAGTTTGTGAAATGGATGTGTTACTATCGTTATTAAAAACTTTAATTCTTCCCTCCTGTTCAACTACAAATATTCGATTAGTTCCATCTCCAGAATGATGAATACCTACTGGATCAACAAAAGTTAAATTTGGAAAAGCATTTTCAAACTGATATTCACAAATAATAAAAGAAATTAGTATCTGAATGAATAATAATGATTTTTTTAACATTAAGTTATATCTCCTAAAAAATTATTTTAATATATCTACTGATTTAAAGTTATGTTTACTAATATAGATAAATCAAGAATATTTACACCACCATCTAAATTTAAATCTGCTGTAGATTGATTAGTTTCTAAATCTAAAATCATATTAACAATAATTAAAATATCATAAATATTGACTCTTAAATCTCCATTAATATCACCTATAATACCTTGAGAATTAATAACTGTAAAATTTAATTCCTTTTGTGCATATTGATGATATCTTGGGTGGATTGTCAAACTAATCTGTGTATCTTGATCAGAACTGTTTGCTGAAAAATAAATGAATTCTGTTTCATATGGTTCAATCGTAATAGAACTCTCTTGATTTTCGAACCAGCCCTCTTCAATATTTTCAAAACTATAATCATATGTATTTGTATAGCCACTATGATTAGTTATTCTGAATACTAACGACGTGTCAATTAGTTCTACAACAGGTACAAGAAAATCTTGAGTATAACCATTAACTAATACACTGAATGCCTCAGGATGAATAGAAGGTACTTTATAGGTTCTATATAAAGAAGAAGATGGATCAGATGCTTCAGCTTTCCATACTAATTCTTTTTCTTGTGTAACTTCCAAAATACTACAGTCAACATACCCACCTAATGTGTAAATAGAGTAGTTACCGTTATCAAGAAGTTGAATACTTCCTGTTCCTGGACCAAACAAATTCTCAGGTAGAGTATATTCCCAAATAGTGTCACAAGTTAAATCTTCATTAACTTTAATTCTTCTAGCTCTACTTGTTGGATTTTCATCATCTAACAACATCTCACTTAAATTACCATTATCAAAAAATAATAAATCACCATTTTCAAGTAATTGAACATGGTGTTGCCAACTAAAAAGTAAATCAGTACAAATATTATTATCACCCATATTATAATTTTCAGGTAGACCAATATTCCATATAATATCTCCAGAAGGGTAAGCTGTTTTACTAATTCTATTTAAATGTCTGTGAGATACATAAATAACACTCTCATCTTCATCAAAATAAAATGAATTTGAATGTAACCAATCAAACCTGCCTGACACATAAGCATCTGACCATAATTCAGAACCTACATCTCGCTCCTCCATATTAAAATGTTCAAATGGATTCCAACTCCAAACTTCTTCACCTGTGTTTTTATCCCATTCAACTATTCTTTGTCCAAGCCATGGAAATTCATTTGTTACTCCATCAACTATATATCCAAGAGCTCTAAACTGATCTGTCCACCAACCGTCAACAATTGGACCATTTTCAAAAATAGGTACAAAGGACATATAATTTCCATTAGGTAACTGCTGAACCTCATGTAAATCTATTACTGTTGATGATGGACTTTGCCAAATGATATCTTGATTATAATTAAATTCAATTCCAGATGTTGATGACTTACCAAATAACTGTCCATTTTTGTTTACATGATTAAGAAGACTGCCAAGCTGATGGTCTATATCTGGAGAACCACTATTCCATATCTTTTTACCATACTTGTCAATCACTCCAATTAATAAATCTGGTGCAAATTGACCAAATATAATTAGTCCATCTTCAATTAAATTATCATCATAAATAGTTGTTTCAAAATCTTGCATAATATTTGGGTAAATAAAAAATATATCATTATTTATCCAATTTCCATAATCACCATCAATATAAATTGGCCTTACTCTCCAATAGTAATTATTACTCCAATCTAGGTTATCTTTTTCAATAAAAAGTGTTTCATATAAATTTATATCAACTATTAATTCATTAAAAAGTTCATCATTTGAAATTTGCAGATTATATTCAGCAGCGCCTGGTTCTTGCTCCCATTCAAATAAAATATAAATAGAATTAAATGATGAATTATTCTCAGGTGATATTATTTCTGAAGATGCAAAAGATAATATTGTTAATAAAAATAATAAATTTTTCATAATATGATTAATTATTTTCATCATGTATCATGATTTCAAATTGTTTTCTATCATAATTAAATTCAGATTCTAATTCAGACATTATATCCTCATAGATTTCTGGTTTCATTACTTTAGTTCGAGACATAATCCATCCATAATAATTATCTGGATATCCAACCACCATATAATCATAATTATCTTGCTCTAAAATAAGTACTTCGTATGGAGCAGAGTAAAATGGAATCCAATAATCTGGAAAAGAAATTTTCCAAGTGCTATTATGAACAGTATCAACTATAGTACCTCTTTGTGAAATTTTAAATGGTTTGCCATTTTTTTCTGCATAATATTTTATATCAATAGTTCCATTTTCATTTAATGTATAAATATCATAAGCATTAATACATTTTTTTTCAACAAATGATGGAATAGCTGCAATTACAAACCATTTACCCATAAATTTTTCTATGTCTAAATTTTTTACAGTTTCAAACGGTAGTATAAATGTTAACAATAATATGTAAATAGTTTTTTTCATTTTTTATAAAATAATATTAATAAATAAAATTATGTCAGATATATTAATTATAGAATCATCATTTAAATCAACTAGAATTTCATATTCGTAATTTAATATAAATTCTACTGCAATTATAATATCTATTATATCTACTGACCCATCGTCATTAATATCACCTGTTTGTGCAGGACAGTCTCCACCATCATTTAAATAACAAGATAAATCACAACCAAAATTATCAGGTTCTTGACAATCACCATAACCATCGCCAATCCAAGACATTGGACAGCAATCATCATCATAACAATCGTCTACTTGATCAACTATATTGCATCCATTAAATGTACAATCTGATTCACAATTATTTATTGTCTCTGACCCAGTACAAAAACCATCACCACATATAGACTCATTATCATAAGGACAGTTACAACCTGTACAATCCCATCCATACTCATTTTCCATATAGTCGCAATCAAAACCCCATTGATCCCAGGCTGCATCACAACATTGCTCACCCCAATACGCATCCCACCAAGTGTTTTCACAAGAGCTACATACGTCGTCCATTGAAAAGATAATAGATTGAAATAAAATAATAATACTTAAAATTCTGATAAACATATTTATGTTGGTACTTAAAAGGCTATAGTATTACAATTTGGATTTAGGGAGTTTTTTATGATTCTTAATTGAAAGTTTGCGTTTTCATTAAAATTATATTTGAAGCCTAAATCAAAATTTAATTTAGGCTGATTAAAAGCGTTATCAATCTGATTATAATTAGATGATGAAAATATTAGGTCAAAATCTCCTACAAACATAAAATTTTCAGAAAAATTATAAGTTACTCTATCACCAATTTTATAAAAGGAAGAAGAACCAGAAATATCTGCCTGTGTTCCCATACTAAAACTAAAATTATGATCTAATTTATTAATAGTTAAAAGCTGACTTGTAGTATTTGATATATCAACACTTGGCAGAATTAAACTAACCAAAAATAAGTTTATGTATAATGTCATATATTTTTTACTTAAATGCATACTTATAATATACATCGCTAACAAAAAAAATTAAATAAAAAGCTTGTATATGAGATTGAGTCTCATTTAATTTAAGAGGTTATTAATGAGAATGAATCTCAATTTAAATAAAAGGAAATTAATAAAATGAAAAAAATATTACTAACAGCTCTTTTATTCTGTTTTGTAGTTGCTGATGAGTTTTTTGAGCCAGGAGTTACAATTGGTGGATATGGAGAAATGCATTATACAAATAGTGTAGATCCTGATGAAGATGATGCACTAGCTTCAACTAAATTAGATTTTCATCGTTGGATTATGTTTGTTAATTATAATTGGACACCTGAATGGTCTTTGAAGTCTGAATTAGAGATTGAACATAATATGATTGGTGGAGATTATGGTGGTTATGTAGAATTAGAGCAAGCCTATGTAAACTATCATAATGCAGATGGTAACTGGGGCTACGGTGCTGGTGTTATGCTTATTTCTGCTGGTATTATTAATGAAACACATGAGCCTCCTACATTTTTAAGTGTAGAGAGACCATCATATAATAAATATATCATCCCAACTACATGGTTTGGCAATGGTGCAATGGCATATGGTAGTTTTGGTGATTTTCATGCAAAATTTGTTCTTCACGAAGATATGGACGGATCTGGTATGACTGATGGTACTAGCTTCTCTGGATTAAGAGATGGCAGAGCAAAAGGTTATGAAAGTTCTGCATATCATTGGACTAAAAATATGGCTATACACTGGACAGGTATGGAAGGCTTAAATGTAGGTGGTTCATTTACATTTGGTGGCGCTCCTACTGGTTTAGGTGATGCTGATGAAGATTATGTAGATTGGAATCTATTTGAAGTTCATGGACAATATGAAGCAAACAACCTTATAGCTACATTTGAATATGGGACAACTACATTCACACATGAGGCAATGAATACTGCTGGTGCAGATGGTTCTAACTTAGTAGTTCCAGAACAAAAAACTAATGGTTACTACTTCCATTTAGGTTATGATGTTTCATCTATGATGGGATGGGAAGATTGTAAACTTGTTCCTTGGTTTGGTATGGAAAGCTATGATTTAAACGATCTTGATGATAATGATGCAATAGCACATACAAAAATGGGATTAACGTGGTGGCCAACTGATAATGTTGCATGGAAAGTTGATTATGATATGAAAGATAATAACGACTCTAAATCAAATACATTAAGTCTTGGTGTTGGTTATATGTTCTAAAAAAAATACAACAAAAATAAGATTGAAATCTTCTATAAACATAAACATATTATTTCTCTCTTGATTTTATCTTATTTACTTAATTGTTGTAACTACAGGCCTGGATCTCTCAATTCAGGCCTGTTACATTAAAAGGTAATTATGAAAAAATTTATATTAATAAATCTTATACTTTTGACTTGTATTCTTGCAAGCGATTTAAAAGATAAATCTATTAATGAAATAAAATCATTCTATAACAAGGAAGTTAAGATAAGTAATCGTATAAAATTCTCAATTCCTAAAAATCTTAAAAACAGCATACAAGCTGAAACAAACCAAAAATTTTATCGTAATCAAATTTTTTATTGGGAAATAGAGGTTGATGACAAAAAACATTATGCATTGTTAGATAATACTATAGGAAAAACTATGCCTATTACTTTTCTTGTCTTATTTAATGAAAATCAAGAAGTTATACATTCATCAATAATAAAGTATCGAGAAGCTTATGGCGGTGAAATAAGTGGTAGAAATTGGCTGAATCAATTCTTGTATATGAAAAAAGATTCTTTGTTTAAATTTGGTAGAGATATTGATGGAATCTCAGGAGCGACTCTCTCAGTGAAAAGTTTTACTAAAGGAATTAGTAAATTATCATTATTATTACCGCATATAATTAATAAAAATAAAAAAATAAATGTTTACAAAGCTTCCTGATTTAGAAAAGAATATAAAAAGTNTTNTACTGAGCTATCTTATTGTNNTTGGNATAGGTATGACCGTAGGACTTTTTTATGTTTATCTAACATCNGANATGAATCCAACTGGTATGACGAATAGATATCTTGGTAATGATAATGAGTGGGAACCCACATTAGCTAAAACATTATTGGATTTAGTNTCTCATGCACATGATCATATTACAATGTTTTCAATTGTTTTTTTTACAATATCTCTTATTTTTAATCAAACAACTTTAATCNNNGGTAAATGGAAAAAATTTATTATGATTGAACCTTTCTTTTCAATCATAATTACCTTTATGGGATTTTTTGTATTAAGATATGTTACATCACAATTTGCATATGTAATCATGATATCTTCAGGACTAATGTATCTTTGTTTTTATATCATGCTCTTTACTTGTATATATGAATTAATGTTTTCGAAAGATTAATTTCTCGTTGCTCTACATATAGTTCCAAAATACACATCTTTGTAAGAAAAACTACACCCTGACATAAGCTTTTCACCATATGTATCTAACCAATCTTTGTGCATAGCTAATTCAATATGCGTAGGAGGTAAAATATTAAATTCTACTGTGTAAAAATCATCTATAGAGCCTGGTAAAGACATATTTCGTGCATAATGAAAATTGTCAATTAAATTCATATGCGGCGTTAAATCAATAAATGTTTGTAAACCAGACTTTTGATTAGTCACTTTAGCTGTTGCGTGTAAATATGGCACAAAACCAAATGCAGGAGTACCCTCAGGAATATCTTTTTCATCCCAATTTACACGAGCTTCTATATGTACATGCGTTTGATTCTCATCAAGATGCATACCCATTGGCATGATATGATCTTTGATTGCACCTTCGAAAATAAATACAATCCCTGGTTCTACTCTCTCTTNACCAATGACTAATTCTGGATTTGNATATAAAAAATTAAATNCAACTAANATATAAAGTAAATTTTTCATTTTTATGATTCCTTTCTTCCGATTTTTTGATATAAATAATTAAGACCAATCATGGATATTAGCCATGTAATAAATTCAATTAGACTTGGGTCACCATTATAACCAAAGAACCCTTTTAAAAGTCCCCCAACTGCACCTTTATCATGTAGCATTGGATATGAACCATCACTGTTTTTGGACGGATTTACATCCCATATTCTTGAAGCCCACTTTTTAGCTTTTTTATCTTGATCTATATTAAATGTTTTAGTTTTACCGCTAATTCTTGTAGCTAAAAGTTTAGATTCTTTAAATCCATCTTTCTTCAACTCTAATTTTGTATCTACANTTCCAGAAAAATATGGTATAACTCCNCCAGATTCTAACTCATGAATACCATATGTNAGCATTCCTGCNGCAACAAATATTAAAAAGACTGANGTCACGTTAAAAAACTTTTTCAATGGAATTTTAACACCTTGAACAAAAATTGTATAGCCAGCTAGTAAGCCAAGTACTGCTCCTATTATAGATGGAAATATAGAAATACCATCCTTTATTCCAATCGCATAAAGAAATAAAATTATTTCAACTCCTTCACGAAATACAGCAACAAAAGCTAATGTAAATATTCCATATTTTAAACCNGAAGATAAAGACTCTTTAGCTTTATTTTTTAAATCTTCNGATATATTTTTATTTTGAGCCATCCATATAATCATTGTAGTAAGNACAATAGAAGCCACAATCATAACTATTCCCTCAAAAATTTTCGAAGCACTACCTTCAAAACCACCTGCTATCATTTGAAATAATATTGATGCAATGATACTTAAAAAAATAGCTACACCAACACCACCCCACAGCATTTTTATACTATCTTCATTGTTTGATTTTTTAAGGTAAGTGTAGAGAATACCTATAATGAGTGAAGCTTCTAAAACTTCTCGAAANATTATGATTAATTCTGCCATGTTATGCCCTTTTTTTATTGAGACTGAATCTCAATTTAAGAAAATAAATGGTTCTATTAAAAGGTTTTATTAGGAGTATTTTAACCTGGGTTTATAACCTAGTTACTTTTTAACATTTTTTCAACTTCCATGACATGTAATTCTTCTTGACCTATCATACTTCTAGCATACTCTTCTAAATATACCGACTTACCATCAATCAGCTCTAATAGATCATAATAAGTTTGAATGGCTTTCTTTTCATGTTCTAGAGTTTCTTTAAGAATTTCTGATATATCATGCTTAAATGTTTCATGAATATTATTAATATTTAATGGAGGATGTCCACCTAGACCCGTAATATGTTCACCAGCTAAATTAGCATGCATTAAAGATTCTGATGCTTGTGCTTTAAAAAAATCTACTAAAGGTAATCTATTAGCCCCAAAAATCATTAATGAGTAATGTGTATATCTTATTACCCCTGACAGCTCTAAATCAAAAACCTCTGATAATTTTTCTATAATTTTATCTTTATTCATTTTTACCTCTGTTTTATATTAATTGCTTAAAATAATATTCACAAGTGAAACAACATCAATAACATTAACTTCACCATCTCCATTTAAATCAGCTAAGGGATAATCATTTGTATCTTGAGATAAAATTAAATCAATTAGACTAATAATATCTAACACATTTAAAATATTATCTTGATTAATATCTCCTAGACTATAAATGTATTGTTTAAAAAATTTCCAAATTTCATGACTAGATTCAATATCCATATTACCATTAGAACCAGGCCAATCATGCCCACCATTTACCACCTCATATAACCAAACTTCAAAATTCATATTACATTGATGATATCGATGTTTAATAATGCTACTACCATCTGAGATATCTATATTAGGTAAATTAATATCTTCACTTTCTAAGCATTCATTTGTTTCAACCCAATAATCAATGATGTCATCAATACTTAAATAAGAGCCCCATCCATCATTATTTTCCATATCCCCTTCCCATAGGGTAACATCATCATTAGTACCATGGATTTCTAACACTGGTATAGACACTCCATCGCATGTATCATATATTGATTCCATCATCGTACCTGCAACAGGAGCTATTGCTTTAAAATGTTCATGAGCTTGACATGCTAACATATATGACATATCTCCACCATTAGACATTCCTGTAGAAAAAGTATTTTCACTACTAAGATCAAACTCAGCTTGTAGATAATTTGCTAGAGAAATTAAAAAATCAACATCATCCACATTTTGATTGCCGTGAAATGCATAACCTACATTCCAAAAATTATTATTATTTTGATCTGAAGTACCTTGTGGATAGCATACTGCAAAA
Organism: bacterium TMED6; assembly: GCA_002167465.1. Classification (GTDB taxonomy): domain Bacteria; phylum Fidelibacterota; class Marinisomatia; order SCGC-AAA003-L08; family D37C17; genus TMED6. Next base: position 1,400 of record NHBL01000032.1, on the reverse strand, counting down.
CCATTTTCATCTGCTATTGAATTCATTTTAGAGTAACTCATAATTGAATTTGCATTACCAGAATAACCATGCAATACAAACACTAAGGGCGAATTTGGCTCAAGTGATTCAGGCCTGTAAAAATAATAATCTCTATTAACTCCATTGTGTTCAAATTCAAACATTTCAACTATATGACTACAATAACCATCATTATCTGCATACTCATCACCACAGTCTCCACAATCAAAACTATATTCTTCACATTGAAAATCATAACCCCATTCACCATCATCACACCAACCATCACCTACCCAAGAATCTACAATACCATCTCCATTAAAATCTTCGCAAAATTCATTTAAAACATAACAATCATATCCAAAAGTAGCTTCATTATTACAAAATCCTAGTCCATCACAATCATACATAAGCATATTATCATCGCAATCTTGAGCAAAAGAAATAGAAACCAAAAGAATAAATAAAAATGAAAATAACTTATTCAATTGTATTGTTTGGAATTAAATCATTTAATAATTGTTCAATATCTTTTTTGGAAACAGGCTTATCTTTACCCATTAACACTAGACCCATAAATAATCCGCCTAAAGCTTTAAACAATACAGTTGGTTTTGATTGTGGAAACTCACCTAATTTAATACCGTCTTCAATTAATGTAGTAATAACTGTATAAATTCTTTCTTGAAAAGGACGCCATTCTTGAGATTCAAAATTAACTTTTTTAGGTGCATTAAATAAGAATTCATACAAACCAGGACGAGATCTAACATTATCAGAAATACATAGTAAAATATTTACAAAAGTATCTCTAGGGCTTTTATTATCTACAGACATAACAGGTTCCAAGTTATCCCATAAACTTTTCCAACCATTAGTCAAAATTGCAGCAAACACTTCTTCTTTTGATTTAAAATAATAGTATAAAGTTGCCTTACCAAAACCAGACTCTAAAGCAATCTCATCCATTGTAGAACCCTCAATACCCTTACTCTTAAAAACTTGAAGAGCACCATTTAGTATGAGATCCTGCCTATCTTTTCTCTCTTTTAATTTTCTATCTGATAAATTCATGATATCCTAAAAACATATTATTATATGCACATAATATACTATATGATATCCATAAATAAAAAGCCTCGACAAAATATCGAGACTTTTTATATGTATAAGGTTTGTGAACCTTATGAGAGAGAAATCTTTTTAAAATAATTTGATAAATATACTTATCGAATCATCAGTCGAAATTTAAAACTATAAATCTAATATACCAAATAATAGTTTAAATAATTAAAAAAAAACCCCGCAAAAAATTGCGGGGCTTTTTTATATCTAGAAAATAATTGCTAATTACTTAACAAGTAATACTTTCTGAATATCTACTTTAGAACCAGACTCAG
>NHBL01000031.1 GCA_002167465.1 bacterium TMED6 | reverse complement strand
CAATCCAGATGTGAAACAAAAGTATTTGTACTATCATATAAGACTTCTAACGAATTACATGATAAATTATTTTCTATATCTGCTTTACAGGTACTATCAATAATCTGATTATTCATATCATTAGTAATTAATGAATCAATACATAAAGGAAAATAATCTGGACTATTTGATATATACATTAATAAATTTCCCCCAAATGGTATTTTATTATTAATATTCATATTAAGAGTTGCTGACACTAGTCCGCTNTCAATTTTTGTAGCTGACTGCCTATCCATTGCATCTAGGGCTGTAAATTGGTCTGGAACAAAACTAAATATATCGCCATCNTTTATCACAATTGTTAATGGTGTTATAATAATTTCAATATCTCCCCATAAAGATTTTTGTGGAATNAGAGTTGCATCACCATCCATAACAGCATANCCNGAAATATCAATNATATCATAAGAAAATAAATCTGTTATTTTGTTATCCATTATTTCAATAATTGGATTATNATGAATTATTGGAGCATTTCCNNTATGATTGATAATCATAGAATCTTGAACAAAAGAAACTGTNAGTGAATCTATATCTGTATAAGGGTCCAAANTTTCTAAAAATTTAATGNTTGGTTCAACATGTATTTTTAAGGTGTCNTCATCACTTATTCCATATAAATCTAAATATAATTTCATATCTGCTGAAATTTGATTATATAAATATAAATTAAATTGTAAAAAAGGTAAATCAAAGCCTTCAAATCCTGAAGGTAAATTACCTAAATCTATATCTGAGGTTGAAAATTCGTTTAAATTAACTTTTAATTCATCCAATTTAATTGTTTTAGATTCTATTCCATTACCACTCAAACCATATGATTCATCNAAATTTAAATCTGCTGAATTTTCTTGAACAANAACNGAATAGCCAATTGACAATGAGTCAACACTACTTCCATCTAATTTTTTTAAGGTATAATCTGANATAATNACATCTTCAAATGACTCTCCTTGCGATATTGTTTGAGAATNGTACAATGGATTATCATTTATATCAATCAAATTATCAGAAGAAATTTCAAATGTAATNTCAGTGAAAAAGTTGTTNGTTAAATCAAAAGCTATACGATTTGTATCAATATCAACTAANTCTGNTATATGACCNTCTATTAAAACCATATCTTCATTTACTGGCANTTCTACAGAATAACTAGTATCTATTATACATTCTATATCAGCATTTAATGATTGAAAATCATTAATTTCAATTTGATTTGATATTGATAATTTTTCATTACCGGTAATCCATACCCCAGAAGGTAAATCTTCACATTCATTACCATTCCAATTTCCTTCAATTATATTGCAGCAAGTCTCATTAGCAGTACATGCTATAAAACAGGATTCATTTTGCCAANCACCATTNATTATATCNGTACANACTTCTTCNTTCATTTCAATAATTATATAACAAATACTACCATCCCAATTAGTATCTCCAGGNACTAGATTACAAGAAAATTCATCGTTTANATTGGGNATAATTTGAATACATTCATTATTTTGCCATGTNTAACCTAANTCTATACATGCTTGATTATCTATTGTAACAGGAAATAAACAATCATTATCNTGCCAAACATATCCAAGCTGTTCACATGTATCTTGNTTATATAGTTCACAAGTNTCATAATTATTTGATAATTCTAAATCCTGATCAATTCTTATATATATGTTACTAAGCACATCACAACCTAAATTTTTATTAAATAAATTTGATACTTGAATTTCTTCGCCNTCAATATTTGTTAAATAATTATTAATCAAATCTTCTCCATTTGAAATAACTTGCAATCTAAANTCATTAATTTTAAATGGAAATTCATTATTAATAGAAAAATTATTACTTCCTTGNCCTATTGTAAGCCAATTTAATTGATTTAGACATTCAATATCNCCAATTCCATCGCATACAGAATTATTTGATTCTTCAATCGTTTCTTCAATATCTTGCTCTAAAAAATCTAAGTCTTGNGAAAAACACTTACCTTCACCAAGNAAGTTTGAATCTGGAATTAANCTTGANAATAAAATTTCTTCATTAATTGATGGAAAATCTGGCATTGGACTAGGATTNGGTACAACAATATTTTGTGCTTCAAAATCTAAATTATTATTTGAAATAATAAAAAAAGATTCATCAGTTTTAACATATCCTGAATCAATTANAGCTTCGCGTAATTCAATAATAAAATTAGAACTATCNGGGTTAGTAATTTGAATNTCATTTGATTCTGTAGCAATAGATGCCATAGAATANTCTTCNTTTATCAGNGGAATTAATAAATCAAATTCCCAGGATGGAGTNTCCCATTTTTGTGGCATTCTAAAATCACAACTTGTTATAAATAGTGAAATAAATACCAGAAGTATTTTTAAATCATTTAAAAACTTTTTTCTAATATCTGTAATCTTTGTTTTTAAATGGCCCTTTTTTTGGNATTCCTGTATAATCTGATTGATCATNTGTCATCTTTGTTAATTTAACACCTAAATGATTTAAGTGAAGTGTTGCAACTTTTTCATCTAACTCTTTTGGAAGNATATGAACACCTTCTTTAACATCACCTTCCCATANNGCAATCTGAGCAAAAACTTGATTNGTAAAAGAAGTAGACATNACAAAAGAAGAGTGNCCAGTAGCATTGCCTAAATTTACTAATCTTCCTTTTGATAATAATATGATTGATTTTCCATCTGAAAATTCAAATCTATCNACTTGAGGTTTTATATTAATTTCAGTAGTGTTATTTTCTAAATACTCTACATCAATCTCATGATCAAAATGACCAATATTACATAAAATACTATTATCTTTCATTTTAATCATATGATTTTTATTAACAACATGCTTATTACCAGTTGCTGTAACAAAAATATCTCCAAATTCACAAGCATCTTCCATATCTACAACAGAGAAACCTTCCATAGCTGCCTGTAAAGCGCAAATTGGGTCAATCTCAGTAACAAAAACTTGTGCTCCATATCCTTGCATTGATTGAGCACAACCCTTACCAACATCTCCGNATCCTGAAATTATTACTTTTTTACCTGCAAGCATAATATCTGTGGCCCTTTTAAGNCCATCAGCTAANGANTCTCTACAACCATATTTNTTATCAAATTTTGATTTAGTTACCGAATCATTAACATTAATAGCNGGAAAAGGAAGCTTATTTTCTGAAAATAATTTTTCTAAACGATGAACACCAGTAGTAGTCTCTTCTGAAACTCCTTTAATTTCATCTATCATTTCTGGGTANTNTTCTAATATTCTTAATGTTAAATCACCNCCATCATCAAGCAACATATTNGGACCTTTACCTGAAAAATTTAAGGTTTGATCNATACACCACATATATTCATCTTCAGTTTCACCCTTCCATGCAAAAACAGGTATATTTTCAGANGCAATAGCNGCNGCAGCTTGATCTTGNGTTGAATAAATATTACATGAAGACCATCTAACNTCTGCCCCTAATTCAATCAATGTTTCTATNAAAACAGCTGTTTGAATTGTCATATGTATACANCCAGCTATTCTAGCGCCTTTTAAAGGTTTTGTATCTTTGTACATATCCCTTAATGACATNAGCCCTGGCATTTCAAACTCAGCTAATTTGATTTCTTTTCTNCCTAAATCTGATAAGCTAATATCAGCAACTTTGTAATCCTTAAAGGANGTTTCTTTTGTAGTNCTCATAAGTTATTTTTTCCTTAATATTTCTTCAACCATATTTGTTTTTTCCCATTCATATCCATCTCTACCAAAATGACCNTANGCAGAAAGAGGTGTATAGATAGGTTTTTTAAGTTTTAAATGATTTATTATTTGTTGNGGTTTAAGTGGAAAAATTTCTTTTACCATTTCAACAAGTTTATAATCATCAATTTTTCCTGTTCTNAAAGTATTTACATTTACTGATATGGGATTNGCAACCCCTATGCTATAAGCTAATTGNACTTCACANCGNTCAGCTAATTTGGCTGCAACAATNTTTTTTGCAATNTATCTAGCCATATATGCAGCTGAACGATCTACCTTTGATGCATCCTTNCCTGAGAATGCTCCCCCTCCATGACGAGCATANCCACCATANGTNTCAACTATNATTTTTCTACCNGTTAGNCCAGTATCAGCTAATGGCCCNCCTATTACAAATCGTCCAGTACCATTAATAATGAAATTTTCATCATATTCAATNCCATAATTATTTAAAACTGGAATTATAATATGCTTTGTTACCATTTCACTAATGAATTTATGCTCTTCTTTNTCAGTTTTAAATTTATTTAGCATATCTTTATGNTGAGTTGCAATAACTACACTACTAACCTTAATTGGCTTATCATTTTCATAAACAACACTAACCTGCGATTTTCCATCAGGTTTCAACCAAGCTAAGGTTCCATCTTTTCTTAATTTNGTTAATCGATATGATAATTTTTGAGCTAGCTGTATAGGTAAAGGCATTAATTCAGGTGTTTCATTACATGCGAACCCAAACATTAATCCTTGATCCCCAGCGCCCTGTTCATGGTTATCTGATATATCTACACCTTGTGCAATATGTCTACTTTGTGAAACTATATTATGTTGGATAGAAAAATGTTTATTTTTACTTATNGAACTNGTTGCCCCNAGTTCTTCTGTAGTATAACCAATTTTATTTAAAGCCTTTTTAACAACTGANTCNTATTCAACNTCCGCAGAAGTCGTAATTTCACCAGAAATAATAGCTTGACCTTGTGTNATCATTGTTTCACAAGCAACCCTTGCTTCTGANTCTTGTTTTAGAATTTCATCTAATATAGAATCTGAAACTTGATCACAAACTTTATCTGGATGACCTTCAGTAACTGATTCCGATGTAAAAATATATTTTTTATTCATATTCCAACCATTTTATAATTTATNGTTTCAAAAAGAGATGTCAANATAAGAANATTACTATTTTGGACCAAACTCTTTTAAATAATCTATTGAATCACCATATTTATTAAAATTTTCTTTAAATGCTTTTGATAATTCTAAAGCTTTAGAATCATATAGTGATTTATCTTCCCAACTTTCTCTTGGATTTAGTACTTTACTAGGTATTCCTTGTATATTAATTGGAATATCTAAATTAAAAATAGGATCTCTCGTATATTCAGATTTTTGGATGCTATCATTTAATATTGAAGTAATCATTTGTCTNGTAAATTTAATACTAATTCTTTTTGCTCCAGAAATTGCANANCCACCTATCCAACCAGTNTTTACTAGATAAANAGGAACATTATNTTTTTTAATTTTTTCTTTAAGTAACTCAGCATAAACTAATGGATGNAGTGTTAAAAANGGGCCNCCATAACATGGAGAAAATGTTGCTTGAGGNTCAGTAATACCTCTCTCTGTTCCAGCAACTTTTGCTGTATAGCCACTAATAAAATGATACATTGCCTGTTCTGGAGAAAGCTTGGAAATTGCAGGTAAAATTCCAAAAGCATCACATGTAAGAAATATTATTTTACTTGGATGACCTGCTGTGCTNTTTAAACCTTTAGCCATAAGTGAATTATCTATATGATATAATGGATAAGAAACTCTGGTATTTTCTGTTTTACTATTATCTGTAAAGTCAATTATNCTAGAATCTTCATCATAACCAACATTTTCTAANAGNGCACCATGCCTAATTGCATTNTATATATCCGGNTCATCATCTTTGTTTAAATTTATAGTTTTTGCATAACAGCCACCCTCAAAATTAAAAANTCCATTATCAGACCAACCATGTTCATCATCNCCAATTAANGGTCTATCTGGATCAGTAGATAATGTTGTTTTACCTGTGCCACTTAAACCAAAAAATAAGGCAGTATTTTTNTTGTTATTATCAGTATTAGCNGAACAATGCATAGACAATATACCTTTTTGCGGTAAGATGTAGTGTAGNATTGAAAAAATACCTTTTTTCATTTCACCACCATATTCAGTTCCGCCNATAATTGCTATATTTTTTTCTAAATTAAAAATTATAAAAGTTTTAGAATTTAAATTATGTTTTTTGTAGTCTNCATTTTCAAAATGTGAGGCGTTTATGATTGTAAATTTTGGTTGAAAATTTTCTAACTCGTTTGAGTTAGGNCTGATAAACATATTATGACAAAAATGATTTTGCCATGCTTTTTTTGAAATAACTCTTATAGGAAGAGAGTGAGNATGGTCAGCTCCACCAAAACCNTCAAANATATATGTTTTAGTATCNTTCATTTTATTATATGAATCAATTATCTTATCATATAACTCATCAAAAATAGTAGCGTCAACTTTAGCATTTACTGGTCCCCACCATATTTTATTTTTTGAAGATGGCTCAACAACAAAATATTTATCTTTTGGAGAACGTCCAGTATATTCACCTGTATTTACAATTGTCGCTCCATTCATTGCCATTATNGTTTCACCATTNAGTAAACCTTCTTCAACAATACGCTCAATAGTCAAATTTCTATAAATATTTGTTAGTGATTTAAAACCTAACTTATCTAAATGTAGTTTTTTATAATCCATATCAAACCTTAATATTTTTTTGCATGTGGATGCGCTTTTCTAAAACTTTTTTTGAGCTCAGAAATATTTACATGAGTATATATTTGCGTTGAAGATAAATCTTTATGACCTAACAATTCTTTAACACTCATTAAATCAGCTCCATTATTTAATAGATGAGTNGCAAATGTATGNCTTAAAGCGTGTGGACTAATTTGTTCATTTCNTGTAACTTTTGAAGTNTATTTTTTNACAATATTAAAAACACTTCTTTCAGACAAATAATCATTTTTGCTTTTTCTCAATTTCTGAAATAAATATTCAGCATTTTTTAAACGACTGTAATTTAAATAATCTTCTAATTTTTTCTTAGCATAATTACCAATAATTACAATTCTTTTTTTATTACCTTTACCTAATATCGAAATTGAATTATCAGATAACGTGATATGTTTGATTTTAATTTTAACTAATTCAGATATTCTTACTCCAGTAGAATAAAAAATTTCTAATATTAAATTATTTCTTAGTTCATCAAAACTTGAAGAATTAGGNAGTTTTAATAACAAACTAATTTGATCTTGATTNAGAAAAATTGGTAATTTTTTATCTACTTTTGGAGAAGGTATTGATTTTACTATATTATTTTCTAAAATATTCTTTTTTATTAAGAAATTAAAAAAGGATTTTACGCTCGCTAATTTTCTTGAAATAGTTTTAGAATTTAATTTATTAATACTTAAAAAATATAAGTACTCATGCACGTGTTTCTTTTTTATTTCATTCCAGGCTGATATAGAATTTTTATTTATAAAATTAAAAAAATCATTTAAATCTTTTTTGTAAGCTCTAAGAGTGTTACTTGAATATTTTTTTTCAATATAAATATAATTTAAAAAATCATTAATTTCTGATTTAAACATTTTCACTTTCCTTTAAAATATTTAAAATATAATCAATATCTTTTGGAATTGGTGCAATGAATTTATTTTTTTCATTTTTAANTGGGTGGTTNAATTCNATTGAATATGCATGTAATGCAACTCTATTTATAGAATTAAANAATTTTTGCAAAGTTTTAGTNTGCTTTATATGATATGATTTAATTTTGNTTANNCCNCCACCATAATTTTCATCACATATAATTGGATTAGAAATACTTTTCATATGAACTCTAATNTGATGAGTTCTACCTGTTTTNGGNTAAAGTTCAACATAGGATATGGGATCAAAAAAATTTAATCTTTTAAATGCAGTTTCTGAATCACGACCTTTCGTTTGTAAACTAAAAATAGTTCTATTTTTCCTATCTCTAGCTATAAAACCTCTAACTATACCAGATAAATGTATTTTACCCCATACAATTGCTCTATATACTTTTTTGATTGATCTTAATTCAAATTGTTTGGATAAGTTAGCATGAACCTCATCATTTTTTGCAATTATCATTACTCCACTTGTTTCTTTNTCTAATCTATGNACAATACCNGGAGCTTGTTGATTTATATTAGATAAATTATTGAATTTATAAATTAATGCNTTAGCTAAAGTGCCATTTATAATACCATTTCCTGGATGAACAACTAATCCTGTTGGTTTATTTATAACAACTAAATACTCATCTTCATAAATAATATCAAAATCTATATTTTGAGGAATAAGNTTATTAGTTTTTATTGAAGTNGTAAAATCATAAGAAATATTNTCATNACCTTTTAATAAGTATGAGGGTGATATTTTATTATTATTAACTAAAATATTACCATTTAAAATATGATTTTTTATTTTTGTTCTCGAATATGAATTAAAATAATTAAATAAATATAAATCTATTCTAATATTTTTATCTTCTGTTAAAAATTCACCTTCTTTATTATCGTCTTTATTTATCATTGACTTTTTTAAAGGCAATAAATGATAAGATNTACAGCGTGATACCNATGGTTATAAATGAATCTGCAAAATTAAAGATATAAAATCGATAATTTTCATATCCAACATCTATAAAATCAACTACACCNGTGTAATCAAANAAATTAAATGCAGTTAAAAAACGATCTATTAAATTACCTAATGCCCCACCAATAATAAAACAAAGGCTGTTTTGCATTAAACTACTTTCATTTTTTGAATCTAAAAGAACTTTAANTATGAAAAAACATGCAATTACAGANACGATAAATAANACCATTGAATTAGAAAATGGATTCCAACCAAATGATATACCATCATTAGTGATATGTGTAAAATATAATAACTTAGGAATGATTTTAATACTTGTTTGAATTGGTAAATAACATTGAATAAGTATCTTAGATACTTGATCTAAAACCAAAAGAAAAATAATACTATAAAGCCAGTTTTTTTTCAACACNAATTACTTTTTATTTTTACATGCAAAACAACTNGTTGTATGNGGAACTTCCATTAATCTTTCAGGATTTATTTTTTCACCACAATCCTTACATATNCCAAAAGTACCNTCTTCAATCATTTCTAATGCTCTATCAAGGTANTGAAGAAATTTATTTTCTCTTTGGACCCAATAATATGCTTTTTCTATCTCTGAATGATCAGCACCAGCATCAGCTAGATGTGAAGAATAATTTACACTTGAAGTATTAGAGTTTTCTAACATATTATCAGCAATATCTTGAGATTTTATAATATCTTTTAAAACTTCCTCTTTTTTCTTAGTAATTTTCTTTTGAAAATCATCTAATTCTTTTTTTGAGTATGAATTTGAACTCATNTAATACCCCCANTATTTTTATATTTTTGAAATATGTATTTCTACNTCNATTCCATCAATTTTAAATTTTTCATTAAAATCTAAACTNCCAACATCATCAACTATTTGTTCNATTAATGTTTCATTTTTAAAATAATCTTCAAACTTGTTCATTGAATTTACAACATTTTTATTAGATATAATGCCAAATGTAATTCTATCACTTACTTCTAGATTTGATTTTTTTCTTAAATTTTGAACATGTCTTATTAAATCTCTAACNATACCTTCCATTTTCAAATCTTCTGTAANATTAATATTAATACCTATCTTAAAATCTCTATTACTATTAATACATAAATCACCNTTAGGNACTTCTTCAATAAGTAATTCTTCTTCTAGAATTTCAATTTCTTCAGATTCTAATTTAATAGTAATTTTTTTATTTTTTTCTAAATCATTAACTAATTGATTCTGGTCTGATTTATTAATAAATGATATAATTTCTTTCATATTACTGCCATACTTCTGTGATAGTAATGAAAAATTAGGTTTAACNCTATATGATAAAATACTATCCAAATTATCAACAATATTAATTGATTTGATATTCAATTCATCTTTAATCTGCTGTTCATTTCTAATCAAAGTNTNTGNAATATCATGATTAGNATATATATNTAAATCAGANAATGGTTGNCTTACTTTAATATTAGCTTTATTTCTAGCAGATCGAGATAAATTNACAATNTTAATAATATCATCAATCTCTTTTATAACCTTAAAATCTGTATTTGATTTATCATAATCAGGAAATTCGGACAGATGAATACTTTCTGTTTCATTAGTTAAATTACAGTAAATTTCTTCTGTTATAAANGGAATAACNGGTGCCATGATTTTTGTATAATTAATTAATGCATTATATAATGTTAGATATGCAGCATTTTTATCATTATCATTTTCAGATTTCCAAAACCTTCTTCTNTTTCTTCTAATATACCANTTAGACAAATGATCAAGAACAACTGAAGATTCTTGCATTAATTTATATACTTCAAAATTTTCATAATAATTTCTNGATTGATTAATAAACTCATTCATCTTTGAAGTAATCCAATTATCAAGAATTGTATAGTCAGAATCTTTAACATTTATATCGTTTGGATTAAATTGATCAAGATTAGCNTATGTAACAAAAAAGTANTAGGTATTCCATAATGTAATGACTTTCTTTCTAACTTCATCAGCAATNCCATAACCAAATAATAAATTGTGTTCNGGATTTTGACCAGCATAAAGCCATCTCATTACATCAACTCCCATTTTTTCTGCTGCATCCTCAAACCAAATAGCATTACCCCAAGATTTATGCATATCTCTGCCAGTTTCGTCTTTTACTAATGAATGACCTAATAAGGTTTTAAAAGGAGCCTTTTGTTCAAGCATTGTAGACATAGCCAATAANGAGTAAAACCAATTTCTNAATTGTCCAGGAAAACATTCAACTACAAAATCAGCTGGAAACCATTTATTCCAATACTCTTTATCAGTATTNTATTTAAGAGTAGAATATGGAACAATTCCAGCATCCAACCATGGATTTCCNACGTCTGGAATTCTTGTACCAATTAAGCCTGTCTCTGGATGTTTAATTTTAACTTTATCAATCCAAGGTCTATGTGGACTATGATCTTTAAATTCTTCGTAACCTTCTACAGCTAATTTTTCTAATTCTTCTTTTGAACCAACCACATAAAATGATTTATCTTCAAATACCCAAATTGGTAAAGCTAACCCCCAAAATCTTTTTTTAGATATCATCCAATCGCCCATATTATCGAGCCATTCCATTTCTCTATCATGACCCCACTCAGGAATCCAGTTTATGTCCCCTACGATATTTTTTATATTTTGTCTCCAATCCATATTAATGTACCATTCATCAACACTTCTGTAAACTAATTCATCACCAGAACGCCAACAATGAGGGTAAACGTGTGGATAGTCTTCTTGGTATAAAAGAAAATTATTTTCTTTAAGATATTCAATAATTTCATCTCGAGTAGATTCTGATGTAGCCANTTTTCCTGATAAAAACCCAAAACCTGATAAATATTTTGCTTCATCATCCAATGGAGCTATTTCAACTAAATTATTTTTCTTACCAATTTTATTATCAATGGCACCACAACCTGTTGCCATATGCACAATACCTGTACCTTCACCAGCAACTACAATATCATTACCAATGTTGTCTTTTCCACCATCAATAACTCTATGACAATCAACTGCAGAAATTCCTTTTTCTTTTAAAATCTCATTCGTAAAAGGAAAGCCTCCTGGTAGATTTTGAACTTCTAAGTCATCAAAAGGACCTTTATATTTTAGCCCTACTAGGTCTGATCCTTTGATTTTTTTCTCAATTGTATATCCACCTCTTTCATTGAACATTTGTTCAATGGTTTTAAGCTTAGGAACGCCCTTAATCCACTGCTTTTTATCTTTAAACTGTTTTTCTAATCTTTGAAATTTTAAATTTTCTTCTGCAAAATAATAAATTGAACCATCAGATGCTTTTAATTTAACATAATCTAAATTCACATTTACTGCTGCTGCAATATTCGATGTTAATGTCCAAGGGGTTGTTGTCCATACAAGTAAATATTCATTTTCTTTATCAATGATTGGGAATTTTACAAAAACAGAACGATGGGCAACTAGTTTTCTTCCCTCAATAATTTCCATTTGAGAATAAGAAGTTCCAGATCTTCCGGACCAAGGAACTACGTCTGTTCCTCTGTAAATTTTACCTTCTTCAAATAATTTTTTTAAAAAACCCCATATGGTATAATTATTTTCATCTGACATAGTATAATATGAATTATCCCANTCCATCCAATAACCTAACCTCTTAGATTGCTCTGTCTGAATTTTAGAAAATTTATTTACTCTATCTTTACACATTTTGACAAATTTTTCTATGCCAAAATCTTCAATATCTTTTTTAGACTTAAAACCAAGCTCTTTTTCAACTTCTACTTCTACCCATAAACCTTGGCAATCAAATCCATTTTGATATCTTAAATCATAACCATTCATAGCATAAAATCGTTGAAATATATCTTTTAAAGATCTTCCCCAAGCGTGATGCACACCCATTGGGTTATTAGCTGTAATCGGACCNTCCATAAAAGACCAAGTCTTATTGCCCTTATTCTTACTAANAAGCTTATTGAATGTATCATNTTCTTCCCAAAATTTGAGAATTTCATGCTCTAATTCAATAAAATCAATTTGATTTTTTACATCTTTAAATTTTTTTGCCATGCTTATACCGTTTATTGACCCAAAATTTAGCTAAAATAAAGTTATTTGTTAAGTAAAAAAAGACACGTAAAGTTTAATTTAATGAATTTTTAGTCCAATCGTATTTTGTAAATTTTATTTTATAGTCTTTAATTGACTCATAATTTACCTCTATAAGATATTTAGAAATATATTGGGACAAGTTGCCAAAGTCCTTTTTAAACCATTTAAATATTCTATTTAAATAAATAATTTTATTTTTATGATCAATCAATACATTATCTTCATTATTAATAAAAATAGAAGCTTTATTATCTAATTGCCTATCTAATTGTTCTCCAATTAATATTCTATTACCCAATGGAGGGCAACTTTTTGATGCACAATTAATTGCAAAATGTATTCTTGGATCATTCATTTTTCTTAAAATTTTATTTTCAATAAACGAGGGCGATATTTTTGTATTTCCAATTTTAAATTTTTTNAAAAAAATAGCATGGCCAAAAAAACTTATATTGAGAATATCTNCTCCTGGATTTTCAATCATAATTTTTAATATCANGGCATTATAAGCATTAATCCAGTATGCTTTTTTAGAATTTTCTGTTTTAAAATAATCAGGATGTGTTTCAGGACTTACAGTCTTTATGAAATCTAAATACTGGTTCAATGCAAAAGGATTNTCAATAATTTTCTTNTAGTTTACATTTCCTAAATCATCAACATTAGATAATAGGAGCGAATCNAGTAAATTGTTTGAATCTAACATAACATTGTTGGGTAGCATGATAGAAAAAAGTAATATTAATATATATTTCATTAATAAAATTTAATAAATAATATATATTCTATTTATGAAAATATAGTATTTGATATCTGTCACATAAATTTTGAATTTATTTTAATATCTTATTGTTGAAATGAATATAATCTTTAAAATATTATTAGTTTACTATAAATTGGTACCATACTGAATAAGAACTATAATATAGATATTTTAATATCTTAATTAATTATTCAGAATGCTTCACTTGTTTTTATTTATCAATGTGTAAATAAAATTTTATAGTGAATACCTTTTTAACTTTTCCCCTATTGACTTTGAGTTTGAAATATATAGATCTAAAGTATCCCAAAATTCTTTTGAATGATTTTTAATATTTGTATGTACTAACTCATGTAAAATAACATAATCTATCAGTTTTTTAGGTAAATGGATGAGTTTAGCATTTAAACTGATATTATTTTTGGAGGAACAGCTACCCCACCTTGTTTTTTGATTTCTGATAGATAATTTATTGTATGAAAAATTATATTTTTCACATAAATAATCTAATCTTTTACTCAATATGCCTCGTGCTAATTCTTTATCTGTATTATTTAATTTAGTTTTATTTTTTAGAACTTTCAAGTTCTTAGTAATCCATGCTAATTTTGTATAAACAAACTCTTCAGCAATATCAAAAGAAATGTACAATGGCACTGAAACATTAATAATAGATAAATCTTTAATAGAAATACTTAAACGTTTTGCTTTTTTACTTTTTTTAAACTGAATTTTTCCAATATTGGTAATTGTAATTATTTTAATTTTATCTGAATAAGATTTAGCAAGTAGTTTCTGTACTTTACTGTGGTTAGTTTTTTTAGGTATTCTATTTGGGTTTGATGAACCGAGTTTGTTAGTCATTATTCTATTCTTTAGTTATTTAATTAGGTAAATGTAATTAAAGTTAAATTAGTTTCCACTTTTTTAGTTTCTATATTTTGGGTTTATTTAGGTATCTACGACTAAGATTGGAAATATGGCTTAGATACAACAAACCCCTCTAAAATTGAGGGGATCTGTCGTCTAAATGGCGGAAACGTGTCGGAATCGAACCGACCATTGACTTACGCCAATCAGCGGCTTTGAAGGCCGTGGTGCTCACCAGAGCAC
>NHBL01000030.1 GCA_002167465.1 bacterium TMED6 | reverse complement strand
TACATTACCATCACAGTCACAGTCGCCATCAGCAATACCATCACCATTACAAACACCACATTCATCAACTTCACCTACACAGTCATCTACATCATCACAAATATCATCATTATCAGTGTCATCACATTCATCAACAAAATCGCAATCAGAATCACCAAATGTTACCGGAAGAGCTTGACCTGACGCATCAGAAATTGCACCTGTTCCAAGCGAGAGACAAAGATCTTCAGGAAATGTACCATTTAAATTTGTTAAGACACCACTACTGCCAGCAGGAATAGTCGCACCAGAAAATGAAAAACCAAGCACAGTTTCTCCACCAGCAGAAATTATAAAACCAGCAGACCCAGCTAAACCACCAGAACCACTAGAAATAGAAGCTCCAACTGCATTAAATTGAAAGCCACCTACCTCATATGGAGTATCCATGGTTATTTCAGCTGAATTATCAGTGTAAGAACCTAAACCCATAAATACATCTGAGTACAAAAGTGAACATAGAACAGTTAAACTTATGATTATAGACTTTGTGAATGTCATTTCTATTCTCCTTAAATTGAATTTCTATTTATCTAATATTACTAATTTTTTTATATCCATTAATAACAATACGTATAAAATTATATGAATATAATAAAAAGCACAATATAAATATATGAGTTCCATCACATAATTGTGATAAAACTATAAAAATTATAATTGTTAAGTGTTAGAAAATAATTAGTTTTTTATGATATGAAAAGCATGCACACAAAAGCTTTACAAATCATTAATTATTACTTTATATAATAATAACTTCTAAGACTCTACTAAATATGCAATACTTTTGATAGCATTTTCAAGATTTTTTCCTGAAATAGATGATATTTTTATTATTTCTATATCTGTGGGTAGCTTTTTGAGTTTCAAATCCTCTTCTAAAATACTATCTACTTTTGATATTAAAAGTATTTTAGGTAAACTGTTTAATTCAAGTTTGTGATTAATTAATTCATTATTTAGTGTTTGAAAATCATTCTCAATATCATCAGAATTTGCATCTATAATAAAAACTAAAACTTTTGTTCTTTCAATATGTCTTAAAAATTGACTCCCTAATCCCTTACCTTTTGATGCACCTTCAACTAAACCTGGAATATCAGCCATCACAAAAGATTTATAATTCCCATACTTAACAATCCCTAAATTTGGTTGCAAAGTAGTAAATGGGTAATCAGAAATTTTTGGTTTTGAATTAGAAACTTTAGATATAAGTGTTGATTTGCCTGCATTCGGAAAGCCTACTAAACCCACATCTGCAAGAACTTTAAGCTCAAGAGATAATGATAATTCTTCACCAATCGCTCCATCATTTGCTACTTTAGGGGCAACATTATTTCTAGTTTTAAATCTAGCGTTTCCAAAACCACCATTCCCTCCTTTTGCTATAACAAAATTCTCATTATTATTTTTAAAATCGTGGATTATTTGTTCAGTTTCAGAATTTTTTACTATTGTACCTAATGGAACTTTTATTATAAAATCGTCACCATTTTTTCCATGACAATTTTTTCCTTTTCCGTGATCTCCTCTATTGGCCTTGTAATGATGATTATTTGGAAGGTCTTGTAATGTAGCAAGCTGTTTATCAGAAGTAAAAACTATATCGCCTCCTTTACCTCCATCTCCACCACAAGGGCCTCCTTGAGGCCTAAATTTTTCTCTTAAAAAAGCTATACAACCATGACCACCATCGCCTGCTTTAACTCGAATTGTTGTTTCATCAATAAAACGCATAATTACATATTTTTAATTAAGGCATCACCAAACTCTGAACATTTTAATTCAGTGGCATTATTCATCTGTCTTGCAAAATCATAAGTAACTGTTGCATCAGAAAAAGTTTTATCCATTGATTTTAAAATTAAATCTGCTGCTTCATTCCAGCCCATATACCTTAACATCATTTCACCTGATAAAATGACTGAACTTGGATTTACTTTATCTAGACCAGCATATTTAGGTGCTGTACCATGAGTGGCTTCAAAAATTGCTTTACCAGATTGATAATTAATATTAGCTCCAGGAGCAATACCTATTCCACCAACCTGAGCAGCTAATGCATCTGATATATAGTCACCATTTAAATTCATTGTTGCTATAACATCATACTCATTTGGTCTAGTTAAAATTTGTTGTAAAAAAGCATCAGCAATAACATCTTTAATAATTATTTTACCTTCATCTTCAGCTTTTTTTTGTTTTTTATTTGCTTCATCTACACCTTGGTCTTCTTTGATTTGATCATATTGAGCCCAAGTAAATACATCATTAGAAAATTTACTTTCAGCTATTGCATAACCCCAATCTTTAAAGCCACCTTCCGTAAATTTCATAATATTTCCTTTATGAACTAATGTGACACTCTTTCTATTATTATCTTTTGCATACTGAATAGCAGATTCAACTAAACGATTTGTACCTTCTTGAGAAATCGGTTTTATTCCCAAGCCACATGATTCAGGGAACCTAATCTTACTATACTGATCTGGAAAAGTGTTCTTCATAAAATCTAAAAATTTATTTAAATCATCACTTTTTGATAAAAATTCTATACCAGCATAAATATCTTCCGTATTCTCTCTAAAAATTACCATATCAATAAGTTCTGGACTTTTAACTGGAGATGGCACATTATTAAACCACGTTACTGGTCTTAAGCAAACATATAAATCAAGCTTCTGCCTCAGAGCAACATTTATTGAGCGAATACCTCCACCAACAGGAGTAGTTAACGGACCCTTAATTGCAATCAAATATTCATTAATGGTATCTAATGTTTCTTGTGGAAGCCATATGTTTTCATTATAAACGTCATTTGCTTTTTCACCTGCAAATATTTCCATCCATTCAATTTTTCGCTCACCGTTATAAGCTTTTTTAATTGCTTCATCAAAAACTTTTACAGATGCAGCCCATATATCAGCACCTATTCCATCGCCTTCAATAAATGGAACAATTGGGTTTGAAGGTACATTAAGATTACCGTTTGATATTGTTATTTTTTGACCTTGCTTTGGGACATTTATTTTTTGCATATCTTTAATCTATTCCTTATCTATTTTTTTATTTTTAGTAGATTGATTTTTTTTATTATTTTTATAATCAGTTAAATAAAATCCTGAACCTTTAAAAATCAATCCTGTTCCTGAACTTATTAATTTTTCAACGTTTGTAGATGAGCAATATTGACAATTCGATATTGGCTTATCATTCATATTCTGAAATACAACAAATTTTTCATTACAACTCAAACATTTATAATTATAAGTAGGCATACCGCTAAATATAAAAAAAAATTAATTAATTAATTAGCCTGATTTTTGAATAGATGTAATAGCCGCAATATTTATAATATCATCTGCTGAGCAACTTCGCGATAGGTCATGAACAGGTTTCTTTAACCCCTGAACTAAGGGTCCCCATGCTGAATAGCCAGCTAATTCTCTCGTTATTTTATAAGAAATGTTTCCAGCATCTAAATTAGGAAAGATAAAAACATTCGCACCACCTTTTAATTCTGAATTCATATTCTTCTTTAAAGCAATTTCCTTAGAAATTGCAGCATCAAACTGTAATTCACCTTCATGCTGAATATTTGGAAACTTTCTTGAAAAAATATTTACAGCTTCTTGGACCCTGCCTACTCTATAATGATTTGCACTTCCATTAGTTGAAAAAGATAAAAATGCAACTTTTGGCTTTTGTCCAGTAACTAATTTATGTATATCTGATGCAGCTTTGGCTATGTAAGCTAGCTGTTCTGAACTTGGCTCAGGAATAACCGCACAATCTGAGTAAGTTAGAATATTTTTTTTATCTGGAGAAATCATTAAAAAAGAGCTTGAAATCCATTTATAAGCTGGATCAATTCCTACTGTTCTTAATGCGCCTCTAATCACATCAGCAGTAGAAATTGTTGCACCCGCAATCACACCATCAACATCATTACATGCTAATATAGCAAGAGCTTTATTTATAGGATTTTTAATATATTTTTCAATCTCATTATTAGGCCAATTATCAGTAAATTTTTTAGATTGTATATAATTTATATATTTTGAATTATCAGTAAAATCATCTACTTCCAAAATATTAATACCCATTGACCTTAATTTATTTTTTGCGACTATAACACGTTTATCTTCATATTCAGGAATTAATATTGAAGCATTAGTTTTAGTAGCTCTTTCAAATAAATCATTAAGATATTTACTATTATTCATATTTATCTTTAAGAGCGTTTACTACGGAATTTGGTACATAATCCTTAATACTTCCTTTTAAAGAAAAAACTTCTTTTACTATAGATGAACTAATGTGTGTATACTTTTCATGAGGCATTAAAAAAATAGTATTAATATCTTTATTTAACTTTCGATTCATTAATGACATTTGGAATTCTGATTCAAAATCAGAAAAAGCTCTTAGACCTCTAATAATTACATTAATATTCATTTTTTTTGCATAATCTACTAGAAGTTCATTAAAAATATGAGGTTCAACATTTGTGAGATGTTTNGTNTTTTCTTTTAATAGCNNTAAGCGTTCTTTATCAGAAAAAAGATATTTTTTACTAGACGAGTTTTTTGANATACCTATAATTACTTCATCAAAAAGTCTTGAAGCTCTAGCTATAATGTCTAGATGTCCATTTGTTACTGGATCAAAAGANCCTGGATAAATTGCAATATTTATTTTTTTGTCCAAAATGCTACCTGTGTACTTCCATATTTTTTTATTCTAATATCATCTTCAAATTCAATACTTTTTGTCTTTTTCATTTCCATACAAAAAATACCATTATCATTCAAGAAGTTAGATATAGAATCTTTAATATCAAAAAAATTTAATTCACTATATGGAGGGTCTGCAAAAATAATATCATATTTTTGTGTATTCATACTCAAAAATTTTTGCACATCCATTCTATGAAGTTTAACATCATCATCNATACATACTTTATTAATATTGTTTAGTAATATTTTAAACACTTTTGAATTTTTTTCAANAGCTGTCAACTGTTTTGCACCCCTACTTAGTGATTCAATACCTAAACTGCCAATTCCNGAATATAAATCTAAAACTTTCATATTATGTAGTGGACCTAAAATATCAAAAACTGATTTTCTTACTTTTGCTTGCGTTGGGCGAACGGTATCATTATTGAAATAAGACAGCTTTCTGCCTTTATATTTTCCACCAATAATACTAATCATTTTTTAGACAAGTTAATCAAATAAGGGTTATTTGATTGGATAATTCCATTTAGGTTTTACATCCCAGCTAATTTCATCATTCTCTATATATCCTGGGCTGCCTGGTTTAAAATTAAAAATTAAAAATCTATTTTCTTTATAATTTTCATCTACTGTAGATATTATTTTATAATTTGCGGGCATATCTGTAAAGTACTCTCCAATATCCCAAATATCATTATTATTAGTATCTATATAATCTTCCCCAGAGTCATATTCATTATTACCAGATAATATAATTTTATATTCTTTTTCATTAATTGGGGAAAATGTTAATTTTTCGTTTAAATCGTATCTCTTTCTATCATAATCTTCGATATTTATTGTTCTATTGATAATTTCATAACCTGATATATATCTACTTTTAAAATTATATTTAACTTTTAATGTGTCGCCAAACTCTAGTTCATTTTTCAATTCATCTTCAAAGTCTGCAAATAAATCGTCCCATTCATCATCTGAAATATCAGCTTCATTATCAGTACTATCAATATCATTGTTTTGATCATTTTCTTTGACAATATTATCTATACAACCTTTTTCCAAATCCCACATACATTCAATGTCGTTAAGACACAAAGATTCTCTAGAATTATCAGAACACTCTTTCATACTATCTTCAATTTCATACCATATATCTAGATCTAAAATTTTTCTTATAATATGATTAGATGCCTCTTCTTCTGTTTCATCAAATTCTTCATCGTCAATATATGTAATAGTATAGGTCGTATCACTAATTAATTTATTTAAATAAGTAGAATCTAATGTAATTATATTACCTTCATTTATAGGAGCACCAAAATTCCATAAACTATCGTACTCATTTTTAGGAATATACTTAAATAAATATTGATTCTTTACGTAACTTGTTTGAACATCATCATTTTCAACAGGCTCTTTTAATGTGTATATAGTATCAATGACATTCTGCGTAATTATAGATGACCTACTAAATAATGTATCAAGCATAAATCCAAAGTTCCTTGGAATATCAACCTTAATTGTATCACCGCAATCTTTTCTAGCAAATCTAATCAAATTTTGTAATGAATATAATGAGTCAATAGTCTTTAAGGAAGGCTCTATAAAATTTGTTGTTTTGGTATTGTAATCTATTTGGATAAGTGGTACTTCATCTGGAATATTTTTTACATCATCAATTTCAGGTATTTCATATATTCTAGTACCATTAAAACCTGAACTTTTTTTATCATAAATTGTTTTATCAATAAAATTTAGCCTATCTTTTTTATCAATCATACTTAAATCAATCTTACTATCAATTCTAGAACCTTCAACAGGATTCATTAAAAAGGTAGCCTCATAAGAACAAGATAAATAAATATTTTTATTACCATTGAGAGTTTCATTTGCAATTAGAGAATCTCTCACATGCATAATTGTTTCAAAAATTAAATCTTTATCATCAGAGTAAGTGCCAGTTAATTTATTGTAAGATTTAAGAGCATACGCTAAATCAAGCATTCTTTTTCTGCTATCTTTAATTTTAGTGTTCTCTTCATTCCATATTAAAGGGGGAATAGAAATAATAAATACTAATAGCATTAATAAAAATACTATACCCCAATCNAACATAAATGATTTTATTTCAATCTGATTTTTATCTAAAGAATCNTTTTTTGTATTAATTTTCATAAATTAAATTTCGATAAAATTATTCAAATTTAGAACAATTAATATCTTCTCCTAAAATTTCTTTCATTTTTTCCATTAATAATATAAAATCTTTNCTCTTATTATTAGAAGTTATNATATTTATTTTAACAAATTGATCTCCATTAATNCTTCTTCGTGGNTCAGGCATACCTTTNCCTTTAACTCTAACTACTTGACCAGATNTTATTCCTTTAGGAATAGTAAGATTCACATCACCATTTATAGTAGGTACTTTTACTTTGTCACCTAAAACTGCTTGGTGATAGCTTATATCAACAGCAAGGTAAATATCACTACCATTCCTTAAAAATAAAGGATGTTCCTTTTCTTCAAAATACACTATTAGGTTTCCATCATCTGAATTATTTATACCTTGATTTCCCATAGATTGAACAACTTGATAATGCTCAGCTGAAACACCTTGAGGTATATCAAAAGTAACTTCAGCAGATTTTTTTTCTCTTCCACCAACCATTCCTTGACCATTACAATTACTACATTCAACAATATTTACTACTTGACCTAAAAAAGAGTTTTGGACACGCTTTAANTGACCTGAACCACCACATGAAGAACATTTTTGAGGAGTTTGCCCCGAAATTCTTTCTAATCTTTTGATTTTGATTGTCTTTGAACCACCTTTATACATTTGCTCAAGACTTAATGGAATTGATATTTTTAAATCACTTCCAGTTTTTCTTCTTGCACNCCTTTGGTTACCAAACATACTTCCAAAAATATTATCAGAATCTCCAAAAATGTCACCAAAAGCAGAAAAGATGTCATTAACATCCATATTTGAAAAACCAGGTCCACCACCACCATTGTTTACACCTGCATGCCCAAATTGATCATATCTTTGTCTTTTATCACTATCACTTAAAACTGAATANGCTTCTGCAGCTTCTTTAAATTTATCTTCAGCAGATTTATTATCTGGATTTTTATCTGGATGGTACTTTATNGCAAGTTTNCGATAAGCNTTCTTAATTTCATCACTAGACGACCCTTTGNTAACGCCTAAAATTTCATAGTAATCTCTCATTTTTTTCCTTTACTCACAATTACCTTAGAATGNCGAATTATTTTATCTTTAATTTTATAACCCTTTTCAAATTCTTCTATTATAGTATTTTCTTTTTGATCTGAAACTTGNCTCATTATTGCTTCGTGAAAATCNGGGTTAAAAATTTCGCTTAAGGAATCAAAAGATTCAACGTCATAAGNGGATAAAATCTTTTTCATCTTCTTTTGAACCATTGAAATCCCATCTATAACTATTTGACTCTCATTATTATCATCTTTTAATATTCTATAAATATCATCAACAACAGGNAAAAAAGAACCAATGATTTTTTCTACNGAAACAATATATGAATCACTCAATATTTTATTGTTTCGTTTTTTGAAATTTTCAAATTCAGCCATAAGTCTTAAATTTTTTTCATTTAAATTAACAATTGAATTTTTAAGATCTTTGATTTCAGAATTTAATTTTTTTAATTTCGCACTAGAACTATTAGTTTTTTTAGTTTTTTTATTTTCAGTTTTTGTTTTCTTAACCATTGAAAAATCCTCAATCTATATATTTTGATGCACCTAAATTACTACCAATTAATCCAAGAAGGACACCAAATATTAAATTTAAAAAAATATAAATGTTATATGGGATGGTTGTAATTAATGACGTAGCTAAAAAATGAGTGTAAGAATTTATAGAAAAAGTATTAAATATGATTGTAATAAATATACTAGAAAAAATAAAACCAATAAATCCATGTATAATACCTTCTATTATAAATGGTGCTTTAATAAAATATTTTTTAGCTCCGTGCAATTCTAAAATTTCTATTAAATTTTTTCTCGATTCAATGCTTAATTTTATAATATTAGAAATATTAAATACACTTACAATAAAAACAATTATTCCAATCAAAAAAATTATAGAATAAGTTAAGGATAACATTTTTTCAAATTTTACTAAGTAAGATTTTGGGTATACAATTTTTTCAATGTTTTCTTTATATTTTTTATTTATTAAATTAATTATACTATCTATTTGATCTATTCTATTTAAGTTGATATTCACAGAACACAAACATGGAATAAAACTTAAATCATCCTTAAGCCATGATTTTAAATTAACATCTACATCACTAAAAAGAGTTTCTTTGCTCTGAAAAATTACTTCATTTAAATTATGTTCATCCTCAATATTTTTACATATTTTTTGAGACTCGTCGTCAGTTAACGAATTATTAATAAATATTTTTAAAACTGATTCATTGTTTTTAAAATTATTCGAAACATTATTAGTGATATTAGATAAATATATTATAAACGAAATTATAATTAAACATATCATTATTGTTAAAGATGAAATGAACGAATATAATGGGTATCTTTTTATGGACTGAAAACTCTCAAATAAAATAAATTTAATTTGTTCTATCATGAAATAACTCTTCCATTATTAAGTTCAATAAAATGTTTAATTCGATTTTCAATTAATGGATAATTATGTGTTGCCATAACTATAGTCGTTCCTTTATTAGATTCATTTTCTAAAAGATCTATTATATCATCTGATGAGCTTGGATCTAAATTGCCTGTAGGCTCGTCAGCAATAATTAGCTTTGGATTTTTAATCAGAGCTCTTGCAACACATGCTTTTTGCTGTTCTCCTCCACTCAGTTCTCCTGGAAAAGAATTTGCTCTTTGACTTAAACCTACTTTAGTTAAAACATTTTTGACCTTACTTATTATAATATCTTTATTTATGCCAATTATTTGTAATGGTAAGGATATATTCTCAAATATTGTTCTATCATTCATTAATTTAAAATCCTGAAAAATCATACCAATATCTCTTCTAAAAAATGCTAAATCACTTTCGTTTAAATTTGATAAATCCATATTATTAACAATAATTTGACCTGAGTTAGGCTTAATTGAATTTAGTATACAGTTAATAATTGTTGATTTTCCTGCACCTGTAGGTCCCATTAAATAAACAAATTGGCCTTTTTCAATATTAAAAGAAACATTATCTATACCTCTAGAATTTAAATGCTTTACGGATACATCAATAAAATCAATCATAAATAGAATCTGCCTTACTTTTATAATAAGTTAAATAAGAATGAAAAATACATAAGTAATAATAAAAAACCAGAAATTTTTGAAACAGTTTTTTTTAGAATATAATTAAAAAATAAAATTAAATGTGACAAAATGAATACTGTTGCAATAATTGAACCACCATCTATTAAGCTGCTACTAACATTAATGTCTGAAAACAATGAAGATATACCTAAAACAAATATAATATTTAATATATTTGAGCCTATAATATTACCTATAAAAAGATTATATTTTTTTCTTTTTATAGAAGATAATCCAGTGAAAAGTTCAGGCAAGGATGTTCCAAGTGCAACAATAGAAAACCCTATATTTAGCTCGCTAACGCCCCATAATTTTGAAATATTTAATGCATTTTCAACCACTAAATTAGTACCCAAAGATAATCCGACAATAGAAACCAATATTATAAAAACACAATAAATTAAATTAAAATTTATATTATCATCAATTTCGTCTTCTGATTTATTATTTTTAATTAAATAATAAAAATAAAATATAAATGAAGATAGTAATAATAAACCATGAATATAGTTTATGGTAATATTAAAATACATACATACCAATACATATATGCCTAAAAAAGAGATAAATATTATATCCTTTAAAACATCGCTTTCAAAAATTACTCTATATAAAAAAGCACAAAAACCAACCACTAATGCAATATTAGCAATATTAGAACCTAAAATATTTCCAATAATAATACTTGATGAAACTAAATTTTGCATATTATTTGGGTCATCATAAGAAAAAATAGAATATAATGAAACTAATAGTTCAGGTAAACTTGTTCCCAACGCAACTACAGAAGCTCCTATAATAATTGGAGATATTCTCATTTTATGTGATATTAATATTGATTTATCAATAAAAGATTCTGATGAATAATATAAAAAAATACATCCTAGAATAAATAATATAAAAGGTAATAGATTATTTAAAAAAAGTAGAATACCTAGTAATGTTCCATCATCATTAATTACCATATCAGTTTTTATATAAATCATTATCACAAATTAAACGATTTACATCCTCAGTTAAATATTTTTGAATATTATTTACTTTTCCAGAACTAATATTTTTTCTAATTAAAGTAGAAGAAATATTATAATTAAAATCTATAAAATTAATTTTTTTATTATTTTTAAATTCTACTATTTTTCTATTGAAACATATAATTTTAACTTTTTCAATAATATTTTTATAATCTTTCCAATTTTTTAAATTATTATATTGATCTCCCCCTATTACCATATGGATTATCGCTTTTTCAAATTTATTTTGTAAATAATTAATTGTATCAATTGTATAATTTGGTATGGATTTAGAATTAATTTCAAAATTGTCAATTAAAACTTTTTTTTTATCTTCTTTATCTATTAGAAGTTCTAACATGTTTATTCTTATATCCTTGTTTGTGATTGGTGCTTTTTTATCAGGGGACTGTAAAGTTGGAACAAATATAAATTTATCGCATATTTTCATACAATGTTTATAAATTAATTTATGTCCTTTATGAGGAGGGTCGAATGTTCCGCCAAAAAAAAATATGTTCATTTATAAAGCCTGTACAAACCCGAAAAACCTAAACCATTCTTATAATCTTTTAACATTGACTTTGCCTCTAAATCAAATTCTTTGCTTATAAAATTAACTTTATTTTTTTCATAATATGATTTAGCATCATCATAGTTTCCTTTGACTATAAACGTAAAAATATAATATAATAAAGCTCTATCATAAAATTTGGTATCATAAAATTCTGATAAAATTATATCAAAGTAAAAAAAAGCAGATTTAAAGTTTTTCATTTTTAAATATAATCTACCAGCTTCAAAATTTTTCTTAGCTATTCTATTTCTAAGTTTCTGTATTAGTTGATAGCTATCTTCTTTGTACTTACTATATGGAAAATTATCTAAAAATTCTTGTATGATTGAAATGGCATATAAAGAGTTTGATTGGTCTTTATTATACGGTAATGTAACCTCAAATGCACATCTACATTTCATATATTGGGCAAATTCTACATTATCTATATCCTTTGAAAACATTGAATAGTAATTAAAATTATATGAAGCTTCGTCATATTCTTCTAATTCAAACAGTGACTTTGCTAAATAAAAGGTAGATTCTAAGCCTAAATTAGTACCTTGCTCATTATGTACTATTACTTCAAATTTATCTTTAGCTTTTTGAAATTTTTGTTTTGAAAAATAAGCTTTACCTATCGCAAAAATTTCATTATTAGATAAATTACTTTGCTGAAATGATGAACATCCTTGTATGAAAACTATAGAAATAATTAATATTGTTCGAAATAACATTAGTTTAATTTAATAATAATTTCTGCTTGATGAAAATCTATTGTTGGATTATAATCATATGACAATGATGCATTTTCTGATAAAATACTACTTACTATAAGTGCATCTACCATACTTATTACATGGTTCGCATATATTACTATCATTACCCAATCTTGATTCTTGTAATTCTTAACAGATTTATCATAAATATTTTTTGCAAAAGCCTTATTTGGACTTGTTGCATTATCTGTACCCCAACCATTAACACTCCTTTCAATAAGATTTTGATCATCCCAACCTGTAAAAAATTGATCATATTTAACAATCTCTTCATAAAAATCATGTGTTTTAAACATAGTAAGATTTCTTTCTACTACAAACTCTTGAGCTAACCCATCTTGATTAAAATTATTTTCATCGTAAAAAAGTCCAAATGTTTCTGTATTAGTTTTCATGTAACGCCTAATACCATCTGTATCATCATAGGTAAACTCTAAACCATGACCTGAATTAATTGAACTATATTCACCAGATAATTCATTTGAAAATAAATCTCTAAATTCACTATTTGGATCATCATAATCATAGTAAAAATCACACCAATTAGAAAAACTCCAATGATTATCAGCGTATTCTCTATAATCATATTTAAAATCCTCAGCCTTATGAGTAAAATAATTGTAACCAATCCAACCTAATATTTCTAAACTTATAAATACTATTCCTTTATGTGGTTGTTTATTATAAAAGTATTGCCCTGAACCTGGGATTATAGAAGAAAAAAGTGATGGTTTTATCTTATTAATATAGTTATTAGAATCTTGATTTAGATGAACTTCAGAATCATTATTTAGCTCTATTTTTTTTATTTCATTAAATGTATTTGAGAACGCAAATAAATTATTATAATAATGATTATTGGATAACAATAAAGAAAATAATATTAAAACAGCTACATTTTTCATAACAGATCCATAAAGAATTAAAAGTCAAATAGTAATTTCATATATGTTTTTCCATTTGAAGAATCTATTTCATCATCAAAAATAGGAAAATGATACTCTAAGGTAATAGCCGCAGGATATCCATAAAATAAAAACCCCTTAGCCCTTAATTCTAATCCTCCAGAAAATTTTGGAGAATTAATAGGTATAGCTTCACCATATTGAGCAGCAATACCAAATGATAATTTATTTAATGCAATGAAGTCCTGAAACTTAAAAAATGATTTATTCATAATTAATTTTCTAGCATAAATTGATGAAGTAATAAGTCCTCTTCCAGTTAAACTTTCCTCATAAAAAGTATACCCTTTTAAACCTGGCATTCCACCTCCAAAAAAATAAAAGAAATCATCTGCATTGTCATTACCTATATAAGCAAATCTAAATGAATTTTCTACAGATATATTATATTTATTAATATAATTAAATAATTTATAATTTAAATCTAACCTTGAAGTATTATTTGGCTCTAATACTGAACCATAAGTTCCATAATCTTCATTAAGTGCTATTCCTTCCATAAAATCATTCCACTCATAACCAATTGCTATATCAAAAATATATCCGTTTGAAGGTAACATATTACCTAAAAATTGTGGTTTTATTTTTTTATTTAAAACTCTAAGCGATAGAATATTTCCTCTAAAGTAATCAAAACCTAATTTTCCATAACTTATATTTTTTTGATTCTCTCCATTACTTATATATTCCTGAATAACAGTTTGAAAAATTTTTTGATTATATAAGGTGTAATTATAGTTTAACCAAAATTTAAAATTTGATTTTGAAAATCTTGCACCTAAATCACTTGAAAATAGATGATAATCAACTTCATTATTAATATTAATATTATCAACATATAAACTATCAACTGTATAATAATCAAATTTTTGATTAGTATTTCTACTGGCCCAGAAAAAATTAAAATATAAAGTAGGGGCTAATTTTTTATATTCAAACATTAGCATTGCATCAATATCTGACAACTTATTTACTGAAAAACCACCAAATAACGAAAGTTGACCTATTATATCCTCCGAAAAAGCATAAAAACCATATTTTAAAGTTTCATAATCAAGCATTATTCTAGGAACAAAGTGTAATTCTGTTAATGTTGTTGAATATTTATTACTAATCTTTTCAAAGTCTATATCTTTAGGAATTTCTAAATTTGTTTTTTCTTTTACAGTAAAATCAACATAACCAATAGCATCATTTTTAATATCAATAATATTATCAATTAGTGCAATCTTATATTTACCATCATCATATAAACTATAAACTAATTTATTATCTTTAATGTCTGGCATAAAAGCTCCACCTAGAACATTAGTTAAAAATTTAGTTTCATTATTATCTGATTTATATCCAATATTAAAAATACCATTATAATCTTGAGAAAAATATACTTTATCTTTAATTTTTATAGGATTCCGAGTATCATTTTCTTGAGAAATTATTTTAATAATATTTTTAGAATCAATATCAATTTCATATATATCTCTACCATGACTTACAACCACATCAAATATTAATTTTTTTCCATTTTCATTCCAATTTATAGTAGATATATATTCTTGATTTTTAAAATTTGTTATTTTTTTAAAATTAACGCTATCTAAATCAGATAAGTATATGTTACTTAATCCATCAATCGTATTTATTGCCGCCACTAAATTAGTCTCTTTAAAATAAACTGGAGAGCGTAGTCGTTTATTTTCTGTAAGCTGATCAGGCTCATCTTGATTAATAGACATTTTATATAAATTAAAATACTTAGAGCCATCTTTATTAGGCTTACTTCTTAATGTGAAAATTAAAGTCGAATCATTTATCCAGCTAGGGGCATATTTTGCACCTGAAATTATTTTTTTCTTCGATGAATCTTTAAAATTATAAACAAACAAATCAGTTTGACCAAAATAATCATTTTCTTGATTTGATATGTAAGCAAGATTTAAACCATCTGGTGAAAATTTTGGGAAAAGATTTGTTATTCCTTTATCTTCTATTATCTTTCCATAAACTAAATTTTCATTTACATTTTTTAATTGGTAATTATATTGATTATTGAGCTCATTAATCCAATCTAAATATAAATCATAACCACTAAACAATTTGTTTGTGCTTTTGTAAATAGCTTTATTAATAGAATATGTATTTTTAGCTAGAATATCTGATATTTTAGGTAATATTTCATCTCCAAACCTATCAATCAAATAATTAGAAAAAGAAAAACCCTGATTGTATACGGCCTCTCCACCAATTCCTTTTTTTCCAAAACTATTCATTTGATTAAATGATAATAATTTTTTATTTATTACTAAATCTCTTAGTAACATATCACGATGAGAATCCCAAAAATCATAATAAAGTTCTGGACTCATATGCTGAGCAGTTCCCTCTGCAAGCCATGGAGGAACTGCAACTCCTGGAATGGGAATAGAAAACATAGAATTTGGATAGCCATATAAAACATCCTCTCTTTTTTCATCTTCATATGAAAAACCTTGTAAATAAAAAGCAGGAAATCTAGTTGANGCTTTCATTGANCTNCCAATTTGNACTATATGTGTAAATTCATGAGTAATTACATTTTGAAGCCAACGATGTGAACCTCTTAAATCAAAATCAAGAGGNTGAGCCCATATCTCTANCTTATTATCNTAATANTAGGCAGTTCCATTTGAAATATCATCTGTATCTTTTATTATAATACTTGTTTTAGTTTTGGGTCTGTATTTATANTATTCTGTTATAGGTTTGTAAATTTTTTCAGCTACATAAGCTGCTTCAGAAACAGTTTTTTCAGTNCCTTCATGATANTAGAAAATAAAATGCTCAGTTTCAAAAGTTCTCCAATTTAATTCCGGATGGTTATTCCATGATTGTGAAAAAATTANNCCTACAAAAAAAAATGATATTTTTAAAAAAAANTTCATTAATGTCCAATTACTACCTTAATAATTTTTTGCTGTTTATTGGAAGCTAAAATTTCTGCATAATATAAACCTGGCATCAATCTATTTGTNTNCCATTCAATTTCATTATATTGATANACGGATAAATTNTNTTCNGAAAAAGAATCAATCAGGTTGCCGGATATATTGTAAATTTTAATTTCTATTTTATTAGTTGGCTCATTAATAAAGAAACGAAACTTAGTTTTTCCATCTTTTACTGGATTTGGATAATTATAAAAACTATTTATTATTTTATNATTTGATAAATATTCAATTAAACTATGGTTTTTAAATGACTTAGCAAAGTGNGAATGATTATTATAACGTTGNAACCAATATGAATTATCACCAATNTTAAAAAAAGACTGATTACTATTTAGNTCATAGAANCTTGTTCCATCTGTTAAAAAATCATTTATTATCATTAGNTCAGAATNTTCATCTTGNGTTGGAACAGAAATAGTATCACCATTTAGCCATAAAAAATCAATATAAGTTTTGTTTCTACAAATTAATACTAAATCATTATTATCATCTGAAATAGCCAATACCACACCATGGTAATCGTTTCCTATGGGAAAACCATTTACCAAAGTACCATTANNATTATATGCTATNATCTGTCCANTAATATCAACAAANACAATTTCATCTAAACCATCTTNATTCACATCAATAATAGAAACTCCAGNACTTGGTTCATANTCTATNATATATTCATNTTCTGATATGATCAATTTATTATCAATATATTTAAANGGTTGCANCTCTCTTTGACCATCNTTATTTAAAAAATNACCAAACCACAANTCATGATCTATCTCAATTAAATTATCTGTTGAATCGAGATAAATAAACTCTGAATTAGAATTATAAATATCTGAAAAGTTAATTGAATTTGTTAAAATAACACTATTATCTTCGTATGANCTCTAGAAAAGAATTTGTATATTCAAAACTATCTAAATTAAGGTCTATAATTNTTCTATCATCAAGCCCATAATAGATNCTTGTNTTTGATGTACCTAAAATTTTTTCATAATTATCGCTNAAATCAANATANGGAATTGAACTACTATACTGAATCTTAACTTTAGTATTATTTGAAATTGAGTCTATAATATCNAATGAAAAGAAAGATTTTATATTNTCATTAATATTAGAATTAGGTGTTGAAAAACTATCAAATTTTTCTGTTTTTANCCATAAACCACCGCTATTAATACATTCAACATTATATCCAGCCTCAATGATTGAATATGTTTCAGNGTTATAGCATTCATAAGGTATATTATTTGCATAATGATACGCTTCGTTTCCTTTAAACCAAAAATCCCATTTTGTACCTGATGTTGGATCATCATTTGAAAATAATGCATAACTTTCAAANCCTATATCTAAAGCCCCATCTGCNTCTTCAATAGCAATAGCCNTATTGTTTGGATTATTGTTTATTCCATCATTTANATTTCCATTNGGCTCATCAATATGCCAAATTAATATACCAGATTGAGGNAGACCTAAATCATAATTTTTAATATTNGTTATAATAGAATCNTCTGANAATTGAAAAATATCATATGTATCATTACTTGCTATAATAGCATCAAACCAATTATTATATGAATCAGGGAAAATACNATCTTCATATGGACCATTGAAATTGGATACAATATCTTTTATTGATAACCCATCATCNAAAGTATTTAATTTATTTTCAATTAANTAATATTCATTGTCAGATATATCAAATCTAAAAATCTGCTCACTCATAATATTANTAACTAGAGANTNNGTNAGTGATGCATCTGAAGTTAAATTTATAGAATTATTCCAGTTCATTAAAATTCGAGTCCAGGGNGATGGNAANGAAGGAATAACTCCCCTACCATTATTTGAGCCATAATCCATTAGACCAAAAATACCTATACCTGGATCACCAGTCTCTGTATTAAAAAGAGGAGGAAGACCCAAAGCATACCCCATTAAAAAAGAAAATGTTCCTGTCATACCTAACTGATAATCACAATAAGAATCTTCACCATAGAAGATGTCTTCTACGCTACTAAAAAATATCATATTTTGTGTTTCAGGCAATAATATCCCTGAAGAAACCTGATTGTCATTTATAATAGGAAAACTTAAACCATCAAACATTTCAGGTTCTAAATAAGCACTTTTAATATCATATACAGTTGGGTCAAATGTTGGGAATGAAAAATCTTGACCAATCCCTGCATGAAAAACCGTAAATATAATATCCTCGAAATCAATGTCCGGATTAGATTCTAGATATAACTCAATATCATCCTTAGCTAATTCAAGTGATTCTTTAAATAAAGCAGATAAGTCTCTATCACTATAAGAGTAAGACTCCATTATTTTATTTAATCTGTAATAACCTTTTTCATTGTTAGGATTTAAAATAATTTGGCTTTGAATATTTAAATTGTCATTTGAAGCTGATTTATAATAATTAGATACAGCCTCTATTTGACTAGAAAAATAATTCACATTATGAGGTGGTCTATCTAGAATAAATTGATTGCACCTATCAAGTGAAGAGTCTGAAACCATTTGTATATTAAGGGAATCTAAAAACAATCCATCACCACTAGTGAATGGACTATTATCTTGTTCAAATTCGACCATAATTGCAATCACATAAGGATTAGTATTTCTATTATTATTAGAAGAATGTTTAGGTAATTCTAAAGCATATAAAAAAATTGAGTTTATAAAAAATAATAAACTAAAACATAATTTTACTACAAACATTTATTAACTATATTTCTGCACTTAAAGAAAAGAATAATGTATTACTTCTAGGGTGACCTTGTTCACCGGCAGTATAACCAAAATCAAATCCATAACCATCAAATTTAACTCCAGCTCCAAATGTAGGATTTGTTATATCACCCTCCCTATCATATATATAACCAAATCTAATGACAAAACTTTCAGTATACCAAAATTCAAACCCTGTATTTATTATTACTTCTTCAAATTCTTTAGAAAAGGACCTNTCATCACCAGAACCTAATTCTTTTACAACTTCACCTACATCAGGTTCAAAGATATTACCATCAATACCAGAGGCCTCGGCACAATCAGTACAACCATATTCTCCATCAGGATTATCTTGAGTTTCTGGATACAATTCTTCTGGTTGAGCAGAACCATCCATTAAACCTCCATTTATTCCATCAGTCCAATGATAACCACCAATGTATTTGTTATTATCATAATCTATATCACCTCCATAATACCAATCATCAAACCATGCAGTAGCCCATGCTTTATACCATGGATCAAAATATGCAGCTTCATTTTGTCCATCACTATTTAAATTAGAATTTCCATTAATACCATCACCTATCATTCTGTCACCATCCCAGTCCATAGAAGGGTAAGATGCAACCAATAATTTCTGCATATCCATTAGCATGTTAAATCTTACAAACTCATCCTCGTAAAGATTACTAAAAAATCCTAATCTCATATTTGTAGGCGCAGGGTCAGCCTGATCTTCATCAATAAATGATATNGGAGGACCTATGTTTGCAATATTAAAACCAAATCTAAATTTATCATAGCCACTATTAACTGACTCTAAACCCATAACTGAATATAACTTATCAATAAACTTAAATTGCTCTTGTTTTCTTAGAAGATATGAAATATCAAATGCAAAATCTGTAGAATAAGGTTTACCTTCACCTGATTCATCTTCCGTTACGTTATCAGCTAATTTTTGATGAAATAATTTAAAACCTATCCCAACACCTGAATTTTCAGTTAACTTAGTACCATAACTTGCATCTAAAGCCCACATATAACTTTTAAAGTTACCTAATTCATTCCCATCAGCATCAGTTGCCAATTGCTCACCTAAACTTAAAAAGATTAAATGACCACCTATAGTACCACCATAACCAGGTGAAGCAAAACCAATAAATTCATAATATAAATCTGGAACTAATGACTTAAGCCAATTTACATGCATACCAACAATACTTGTTTTATTTTGAAATGCTAAACTTGCTGGATTGTAATATGAAGCATAAGCATCATCTACTCTAGCAACATTTGCTTCGCCCGTACCTTGAGCGGCAGCACCAGGAGCTATTAATAAAAAAACTGCCCCTGCTTCGCCAACAGGAAAAATAAATCCAACTAAAAGTAATATTATTAAAATAAATTTTTTGCTATACATGATATCCTTTACTAAAAAAATTAAAAATAAGTCCTATAATTTGTTACATTTATCTATAANGAAAGTTCCAATATTATTTACTTAGAAATTCAGCATATAATATTACTTATTAATTTTATTTTTTTGGAAAGATATTTATTTTATTTGAGTTTTAGAAAAAAGACTTATTTTCTACCCTGCCAATAAGCTTTGACATATTTAGTAGGATTTTCTTTAACATCNTTTATTAAATCATTTGTATTATCAACAACTTCATTTAAGTTATCATACAAAGTTTCATCTTTTAATAATTTACCTAGACTACCCTTACCCTCATTCATACCTTCTATCAATGATTGCAAGGCAGCCATAGATTTTTCAAAAGATTCTAAACCTTCTGAAGCAGGCTCAAGCTTGTTTGAAAAACTTTCCATTTTATCTAAAATAGAATCAATTTTAGAAATCTTAGGCTGAAAACCTTCACCTAAATTTGAACCCATAAGTTTTAAATCATATGAAAAATCTTCTAAATTAGAAACTATTTGGCCAATTTCTTTAGAAATCATTAGTGTGTTTTTAGTTTCTGAAACCAAAGAATCTGCATTATTAATGATACTTTGAAGAGCTCTTACCTCTTTATCTGTTAATGTTGATGATAACTGACGACTAAAAGCACTTAAATCTTTTACTACAGGATCTATATCATAAGCTTCTGTTGGTATCTCACCAGTTAAAAGTTCACCTGTCTCAACATAACTAGTTCCTTCTCCTGGATTTATTTGTACATGAGTCTCACCAAATATACTAGCCTTTACTTGGAATGTAGAATTATTTGGAATCATTATACCTAATTTATCATTGATAGATAATTCAACAACAACACCATTTCTTCCATCAAGTATACGAACGTTAGATACTTGACCTATTTGTTGACCAATCATTTTTACATCACTNCCAGATTGAACACCCATACCATTTTCAAAAATAACACTAAATTTATATTCTGTATCTATGCTATCATCTGTTAAATAAAGTATAGCAGACAAAAATAGTACCACACCTCCTGAAACAAAAAGGCCGATCCAAAACAATTTACTTTTATTATCTGATTCCATTAGTACTGTAAGCTACCACTAACTTCTAAAAATTCCAAGACAGTTTTGTCTTTACTAGTATGCATATTTGATGGCGAACCATCATATTTAATTGTACCTTCATCTAAAAATAAAACTCTATCCGATACGTTTTGTACTGTCTTCATTTCATGTGTAACAATTATTGAGGTTAATTTTTCTTCATTATGAATTTTTTTGATTAAATTATTTATACTATGAGTCATTATAGGATCAAGTCCTGTAGTTGGCTCATCATATAAAATATATTCTGGATTTGCAGATATAGCTCTTGCAATTCCTACTCTTTTTTTCATACCTCCTGAAAGTTCTGAAGGCATCATATACTCAGCCCCTTCTAAACCAACATCTATTAAAGATTCTTTTGCATATTTATCAATCTCAACTTTAGAATAATTTGTTAATTTTTTCAATGGCAATGATACATTTTCAATGACATTTAGAAAGTCAAATAAAGCTCCAAATTGAAAAACCATACTAATCTTATTTCTAATTTTTTGTAATTCTTTAAAACTTAAAGAATTAACTATTTTATCATTTATATGAATTTCTCCACTATCTGGCTTCATAAGACCAATAATATGCTTTAATAAAACACTTTTACCAATACCACTTTTACCTATTATTGCAACACATTCACCATTTTTAATTGAAAAATTCAAATTATTTAAAATAACTCTATCACCAAATGATTTATGTAAATTTTTAATTTTAATCATAATAAAATAGCTGCCAAAATATAGTCAAGAACAACAATTGAAATACATGAAGCAACAACTGTGTATGTTGTGGCCTGACCTACACCTTCAGCACCTCCTTCTGTATAATAACCCTTATAGCATGCAATTGAAGTAATTGCAAATCCAAAAAATAATCCTTTTATAACACCAACTACACAATCATTTATTAAATTGGTGTTCATTTTTAAGCCATCAAAAAACATAGATGCAGTAAGTGGCTCATAAGATGCAGTTGAAGCAACAAGACCCCCAATTAAGCCAAATATATCACCTATTATAATTAAATAAGGAAACATAATTATAGAAGCAACCATTCTAGGCATTATTAAATAAGATATAGGATTAAATGAAATTGACTCTAGTGCATCTATTTGTTCAGTTATACGCATTGTACCTATTTCAGCAGTTATAGTCGCACCAATTTTACCTGTCATTACTAATGCTGTTACCATTGGAGATAACTCAAGTAAAACTGAAGTCCCAATTACACTGCCTAAATATTTTAAAGTTTGCCCTAACAAATGAGTAGGGATGCCTGTGTCTATATCAAATTGATAAGTAGCTTGCATCCCAGCAACCATACCAGAAAATAAACTTGTAAAAACAACAATGGGTAGCGACTTTAAACCAATTATAATAATTTGATCTAAAATATTAGATAAATTTTCTCGCCAATCAGAAATAGACTTAAATGAATAAAAAATTAAAATAAAAAATTTACCTAATCCTTCTACTGATGTATAGAATAAATTAATCGGGTATTTAAAAAAATTAATCATTTTTTAAAATTTATTTTTTAAATCATCGATTTGTGCTTGAAACTCTGATAAATCTTTAAATTCTCTATATACAGAAGAAAACCTGATATANGATACAGAATCAATTCTTTTCAATTCTATCATTACTAGTTCACCAATTTTTCTGGAATCTATTTCAACATTTGAAATATCAGTTATTTTATCTTCTACACTTTTTATAGAATCTTCAATTATCTGCTGTGGTATTGGTCTTTTTTTACAAGCAATTCTAAAACTATCTTCAATTTTTTGTCTATCATATTCTTCTCTAACACCAGTTTTTTTAACTACCATTATTGGATTCTTTAAAATATATTCATATGATGTGTATCTAAAACCGCACGACAAACATTCTCGCCTTCTTCTAATACTGGTAGAGTCTTGTGTTAATCTAGAATCTACAACTTTAGACTCTATTGATGAACAATTTGTACATTTCATTTATCTAAACCTTGATATATTGGATATTGATTACATAATTCAACCACCTCNGCCTTAACAGATCTAATATTTGATTCATCATTAGGTTTTTTTAAAACCTTATCAATCAATCTAATAATATCAATCATATCATTTTCCTTCATACCTCTGGTAGTTACAGCAGGAGTACCTATTCTTATTCCGCTTGTAACCATTGGAGATTTTTTGTCATATGGAATCATATTTTTATTAACTGTTATTCCAGCTTCCTCTAATTTATTTTCAGCCAATTTCCCAGAAATATCTAATTTACTTAAATCTACTAATACTAAATGTGTGTCTGTTCCATTAGATATTAAATCATAATTCATTTTTAACATTTCATCTGCCATTGCTTTAGCATTTTTAACAATTTGATTAGAATAAATTTTAAAATCTTCAGTTAAAGCTTCCTTAAAAGCTACTGCTTTTGCAGCTATAACATGCATTAATGGTCCTCCTTGAATGCCGGGCATAATAGAACTATCTAGTAACTCAGAAACCATTTTAACTCTTCCGCTCTTTGGGGCTATTTTATTCCATGGATTTTCAAAATCTTTTCCAAGTAATATCATACCTCCTCGAGGACCTCTCAAAGTCTTATGTGTTGTAGATGTAATAACATCACAATATGGCCAAGGACTAGGATGTATTCCGGCCGCAATTAAACCTGATGGATGAGCAACGTCGCCCATTAAAAATGCACCAATACTATCTGCTATTTCTTTAAATTTATCAAATTCTATAAATCTTGGATAAGCGCTTCCTCCACAAATTATCATCTTAGGTTTATACTCTTTTGCTTTTTTCCATAATTCATCAAAATTAACTCTTCCCGTTTCTTTAGAGACGCTATAGGATATAAAATTATACATATTTCCAGAAAAATTTACTTTACTTCCATGAGTTAAGTGACCACCATGCGCTAAATCTAATCCCATAACAGTATCCATATGATTTAAAAATACATTAAAAACACCCATATTTGCTTGAGAACCAGAGTGAGGCTGAACATTAGCATACTCAGCATTAAATAATTCATTTAATCTATTTCTTGCTAAATTTTCTGCCATATCCACAGATTCACATCCCCCATAATATCTTTTACCTGGATACCCTTCTGCATATTTATTAGTCAATATACTTCCTGTTGCTTCAATTACAGATTGACTTGTAAAATTTTCTGAAGCAATTAATTCTATAGTGTCTCTTTGACGATTCAGCTCACTAGTAATTATTTTATGTATTTCTGGATCAGTTTTATTTATATTTTTCATAATATCTCTATTTTATTTATTCTATTTTGATGCCTTCCACCTTCAAATTTTGTATTAAGAAATGAATCAATAATATTATAAATCAATTTCTCATCTGTCAATCTAGCACCTAAGGCTAATACATTTGCATCATTGTGTAATCTTGATAATTTAGCATGTTCAATAGTATTACATAAAGCAGCCCTAATGCCTTTTATCTTATTTGCAGCAATAGAAATGCCAATACCAGAACCACAAATTACAATACCAGTAAAACAATTATTATCTTTAATTACTGTAGTACCTACTTTATGACCAAAATCTGGATAATCGACAGANNCTAAATCGTAAGCACCNCANTCGATGAATTTGAATTGATTATATTTTTTAATTATTTTTTCCTTTAAATCATACCCNGCATGATCACAACCNATAGCAACCTTCATAAAGTTTATTTCCTTATTAATTTACTCTTTCAACTGATTGCTCTACCCATGAATAGCATGTATTACTTGGATTTATTTCAATTGGCTTTAATTCATTTTTATCATTATCTACTAAAAACCAATCTTCCAGTGTTGGCAGAACAGTACTTTTATTTTCTTTAAACCAATTAATCATACTCTTTGATTCTTTATTTCCTTTTTTGTATGCTTGCTTATAATATCTATTAGATATCTCATAAACAGCTTTATCTTCAAGTTTTAAAGATTCTTTACTACAGGATTCAACAGAATTTTTAAGTAACTCAGCAAAATTAAAAACTGCCGCTTCAGAAGTACTTAT
Source organism: bacterium TMED6 (assembly GCA_002167465.1). Lineage (GTDB taxonomy): Bacteria > Fidelibacterota > Marinisomatia > SCGC-AAA003-L08 > D37C17 > TMED6. The sequence continues at coordinate 31,405 of NHBL01000030.1, read as the reverse complement.
TTTTAAAGCTTTTTTTGCAAATTTATGAGCCTGACCATATTTCTCTTGATCTTGATAAATTTTAGAAATTTCTAATAAGTATTGTACTTCTTTTGAATTGATTTTAATTAATTGTTTGTAGGTGTCTAAAGCATTATCAATATCATAGTTACTAATACTTACTTCACCTATGTTTTTTAATAATTTTTCATTTTTTGGATGCCTTTTTTTCATATCTGACATAACATTTAATGCTTCGTCAAACCTCTTNGAGTTAATTAAGTTATTTGCATACTCAAAACAGAATTCAAAATTTTCAGGATTNTTTTCACATCTTTGCTTATCAATNTCAAACTCATCTCTNCCAGTTTTCTTAAACGCTAATTTTAATTCTTCATTTGGCTTGTTATTTTCAGGATCAATTTTTAACCATTCTTTAAGAACTCTAATTTGATCATTNTACATTTTTTCTNTTCTGTAAACCTCAGCAAGTTTACNATATGTATCAGGATTTTTTTTAATTGTTAAAAGNAACTCTAAATATGAAATTTCNTCAGCTGTATTTTTCAATCTTTTTGAATTCCATATAGCTAATTCAATTAATTCTATATTTTCAGATGAATANGANAGACCTNTNTCTATTGCTTCAATAGCATTATTATCTTCNCCTAACTCTACGTAAGCTCTNGCTAAAAAGGCATAAATTTGATCTGCATGAGAAACTGCGCAGTTACACGCAATAGCNTGNNTTGCTTCATTTATTACTTCATCATATTCATTAGAAATATATGCATCATATACCCAGGAAGATAANACATCNCANGGNGGNGCACCCTCTTCACATTCGATATTTTCTNCATCCTGAGCATCAANTACATTTNTNTCATTTGAGCTTTCAATGACCNCAACATTAGATGTAGAGCATGAATNTAAAAATATAGCCATTAGTAATGATAAAANTCTTAAAAAAATCTGCATTATTATAAACCTTTCTTTTATTTAAACCACCTATCATAAGAAGTNAATCCTAAATATAAATTAATATATTTTTCAGATAATNTTTCGTTNATTTCTACTGTATTTTTTCCAATTTCTAAACAAATATCAATTGAAAATTTNTCAATTGATTGAACGCCNAANCCAAGGGTNATTCCTTGTTTATTTGANNTTAAATAATTATTTTCTGTATCAATATTATAAAAGCCCGAACTTAAAATAAGCTTATCATTTAATAGNGATTTGTAATACCCTACNCTTATTTTATTTTTATTTACATCAGAATTATTAAATAAATTAAAACTTGCATCAGAATCATACGGACTATAATTATAGTATTCAAAAACAAAANCATTTTGCTTNTTGTAAGTATATGAATANCCTAGATTAAACTCAAAAGGAGATGAAAACTTAAAATTATTTTCTTCATCCGGATTTACTCCTAGCTCCAAAGCTTCGGGAACAATATCATCATAAAATGAATAATTGATATTTATATTATCTACTAAATTAAATGAACTAACAATTTCANTCTTTTTATTTCTTAATGAAAATTGCATTTCAAATCCATACCCATCATAACTACTAATTGTAGTATAATAATCTGTAATCTGATTGGCAGTATTTATATTGCCNTCTTGGTCATAAAATACATCATATGTGCTATGAATAATATGTGATGATAAACTTCCAAAGATATAATTNAATTGAATGCCCCATGATAGATTTAATTGATTTATATTAAAACCTACAGAAGATAACATTATTGAAGCAATAGATGGACCTCCCTTAAAATCATATTCAGTTTTATAGGCGTAAGGTGGATTATCCTCATTGCCAGGAATGTAACTAAAGTCACTTTCAATAATATTAGAATTTATTCTATAAAATGGAGCCAAACTAAATCCTATTGAANTTTTAAAATCTTTNATTGGTAATAAAAAACTGAAATAATTTAATTTTTGACTAAAATATANATTATCATTAACATTATTNAAATTNAAATCATTTGCNACTGATATTCTTACCATNTCTGATTGATAAAAACTGCTTAAGCTTCCTATTCTATTTTTAATGTTTGAATCAAATAATTTTGACCAACCNAATGATATGCTTGATGGATTTAATCTTGATACTTTTTCACCTGAACCATAAAAAGAAATATATGAATCAAAACCTATTAAAGAACTAAATAATATTATAGATATAAATTTATTCATTATTCAAAATAGTAAACCTGTANAACTGGNGATTTAACTGTATCTATTAATATATTATTAAAATTAAACAAAGGAGGGTATTGGTTNGACTCTAAACTAAGCACTAAACCATCATTATAATTNGAAACATTATTAATATAATTTTGNAGTAAATTTCCAATNGGAACTACTATNGAGTCTGGATTACTAGGNACAAAATATGAAAATAATAATTTGCTTCCACTAGTATCAANTTCNTTGAAATTAATTATATATGAATTTGATNTTAAAATAAAATCTTCACTTTTATTCATAAAAATTTTTAAATATGAATTTGATTCGCTAATTGTATATCCATTTTGTTTTGCATTATNAATTAATAGGTCTAAANCTGANAAATTTAACTTACTAGACACNCCATATCCATAATTCATAAATAATGAGTTATTTGNATGATTTNTTNTATTATTAAAAATGGATGCATCTTTTATATAGCTAGAATTTTCAACTTTAGCTATATTTCTTTTTTTCTCAGTCCAATCTAACATNTCAATAGAATAAATATCATGATTTAACCTGAANTCTATTCCAGTAATAGGCGTTTGATTCATATAAGATATTTCAACATTTAATTTTTCGTCACTAATTTTATAAATTGATGAAATCCATAACTTAAAATTATCTTCTTCTTGAAATGAATANCCNGGATAATTATCANCTNCTTCATTNATAAAATCATAATAGGTTGTNTCGGTATCTAATATATTTATTTTTTGATCTATTATAAATAATTCATCCTCATCTTTTGTTTGATCAATTCCATAATCTTCATATAATTCTCCATCATTCCATAATGAATTACCCTCNGNAAATTCAGATTCATACCATTGAAAACTATTAGCTTCACAATCTACCTGATTATAAAAATTAGCATTAGAACAGTACTCATTATCCCATAAACTATTTTTTTCTGTACCATTACTGTCCGGTTCTATATAATCTTCATCATCAGGGCATATATGGTCTGAACCACAATCTAACCAAAAATCTTTATTTGGATCAGGNTTCCAATCATCACTGATGTCTTGGTCATCACAAANACCATCCTCNCCACAGTCATCGTANTCTTCACCNTTNTCCCATAGATTATTTTGCTCAGTTCCATCATTATTATAATTTATTTCATCTAAATTTTGTAGTGCATCACTCCCATAATCAAAATAAGGCTCACCAATTTCATTTTGCTGTTGAATTCCATCATTATTTAGATCATAAAAATCATAAAGTCCATTTGATTCCGTACCATCTAAATCAGAAAACCCTATATCGTTATTTGATATTCCATCTAAACCAAAATCTAAAAATATTTCTCCATTATCCCATTTATTATTATTTTCTGTACCCTCATTATCATCCCATAAATCATTATTATTAATATCATTCCAATCATCACCACTTGGATCAATATTAAAATTATCATTATTTGGATCAAAATCACATAGACCATCATTATCTATATCATTTATTGCGTTAGGTTCACATATGCCACAGACCCATGATAATTCTTCATTAATAGTGCCATCGTCATTTAATACCGCACCTTTTTCTTCATCATTTAAACAGCCATCTATGCCAGTATCAAAATAGTTTTCTCCAAAATCATACTGATTATTATTTTGTGAACCATCTAAATTATAAATTAATGAAACTTCTTCGCAGTCAATAAAAGGATATTCACATAAACAGCCTCCATTGCCATCTTCATAATTATCAGGACATTGATCAAGCCCATAATCAATATAAAATTCCCCACTGTCGTAATTTAAATTATTTTCAGTTCCTTCATTTTCATCCCATATTTGGTTATTATTGATATCTATCCAATTATCAGAATTAGGGTCATTTTTAAATTCAATATATTTAATTTTATCAAGCCAAAAGTTTATTCCATAAGACTCAAAATTATTTGTATTGACTAAATCTATCTCAATATCAATTAATTTTTGTTCTTGAAGAGTAGAATCTCCTTCAATAAATAAAAAAGAATTAATACATACTTCATCGTCGTTTTCACAATCATAATTAGACCATATAACTGAATCAGAAATCTCTTGATTATTCATTATTTCAAGTTGATTATTTAAAAAATTAGATACATAAAAAGAATTGTAATTATTAAATGAAGTGTCTGTTATAAAATAGGAGGAACCAATATAGTTAGATGAATTATTAATGATAAATTTATTTGAAGTTTTTGTTACTTCTTCATATTCGTCATAAACTACATTTAAATATGGCTCTGTATTAGAATAATCACTTATATATTCAGATGAAGCAATTTCATATAGTAAGTCTAAATTTGGATTAGATGATAACAATAAAAAGCCATTAATTTCATTATTGATATCACATATGTTAAAGTCTTTTAATTGAATGCATTCATTATTACTCCATAAACAACCATCATTGCATATTGACTCATCAAGAACACTACAATCATTTACTCCATTAATAAGTTTGCTTGATAGATTTACATAATATTTCCCAAGATAAAAATCTACAAATAACCTTTTACTATTATCAGAATTAAATGAAGTTAAGATTGAAGATAAATCAATGTTATCTAGCATCATAATATCATCCTCCATCCAATCTTGATTAATTATTTTATTACCATCCATATCTAGGAGATCAGAATAATTTAACCAATATGCAGTGAATGGTGGAGCATCAAACGAAATATTGTCATTAGAGTTATTAGAATTATCATTTATTTCTTGGTTGTCATTTGATGAGTATTTTTTAATAATATCTAATACAATATATGATTCTTTAAACGATAAACTATCTGAATCACATAAATCATATTGATTAAAAATTTCACTATCAAATGAAAATATACTATATACGTAATCTGAGTCATTAATTGACCCTGTGTACAATAAGGATGATAACCCTATTTCGTTTGTATTCATCAGTGTATCAGACAAGGAATTATTAAGCAATAATTTTTGATATTTTAAATTATCTTGATTCAGATTTGAAACAGGTATAGCTTCTCTATTAAAATCACAAGAATATAAAAGTAATATCAAAAAATATAAAATTTTAATTAACATATGAACTGATACGCATTTAATTAATTAAAGTTTATCAATTTGTTTATCAAACTTATCATAAAAATCTACTAAAGCATCTTTGTTATTTGGATACTTTAATATTTTAGATTTATATTTTTTATAATTAGCTGATAATAATTTATCTTTTTTTATAGCCCCAGATATTGATTTTTTTTCGTCGTCCAAAACAATATTTAAATCAAAAAATTTCATTGATTCAGCTAAAATATCCATATTTTTTTTAAATTTAATATCAAGACCAAATTTATCAAAACAGTCCATACTTAATTTTCTATTACTATTAATTGAATGGATAAAATTTATAGCTTTAATATTTTGATATTTTTCATCTTTGCTATAATTATTTTTTAATAACATAGGTAGTATGGATGTTTGCCAATCATTGCAAATAATATAATCTGGATACCAAAATAATTTTTTAAAAGACTCTAGCAAAGAAAGACAAAATAATGAGTAATTTTCAAAATTCTTCTTATTGAATTGTCCGTTTTTAGATTTATATATTAATGGATTTATATCAAAAAAATGGTCTTTATCCAACAAAAAGTATACCTGAACTCTACTATTAGGAATAAAGGCAGACTTAATGCTCATAATTTTATCTTTGTTATCAAATTTTATAGGAACTTCTTTCAATCTAATAACTTCTCTTAAAATATATTTTCTTTCACTTATATAGCCATATTTAGGTTGTGAAATTCTAATTTCATAATCTTCACTATCATTAATATAGCTAGAGAAACGTTTTGAAAATTCAGCAAGTTGATACGTCTCACTGAAAGGTGAAATTTCAGAAGTTAAAAAAAGTATCTTTTTCTTAGGTTGATTCATAGTGTTCCTTATCTTAATGTTAAAATAAATTCTGAAGCTTTACTAAAATATTTACTCTTTGGATAATTATTAATTATTTGTTGAAACATCTTTTTTGCTTCAGTCGTATTGTCTAATTTTATATATGACAACCCTATCTTGTAAATTGATTCAGATTTTTTGTTACTATCATTATAGATTAATACTTTTTTAAATTCTTCTATAGCATTGATATAATCTTTTTTTGAAAATAATATTTGACCAATCCAAAACTGACAATTGTCAGCTAGACTTTCATCAATATTTTTCTCTAAAAGATTTTGAAATTTAATTAAACTAGCATCATAATCACCTCGCATATACATTTGATGAGCTACTTTATAATCATAACTATAATCAAAATTTTCAGCTGGCATAGTTTCATTTGATTTTAATTCTGTATTTAATTTTTTATTTATTGCATCTATCTCTTTTATACTATTTTCCATGGAACTTATTTGATTTTCAATTATTACCATATCTGTAACTAACTCAAAATATAAGCTATCCATAAAAAAAGCTCTGTCCTCAAGAATATTTACTTTATTGTAAAGTTTGATTATATTATTTGAAAATTCTGGACCTATTAGCATTGACTGTTCAGTTCTGAAAGAGTCAATTTGCACCTCTAAATAGTATATAATTGAATCATTTTCTATTTTTAAACTATCAAACGAACTTTGCAATGAAAAAGATTCTTTTTGCATATTTAACATCTGATCTTGTTGTTTTGATAGTTGGATTTGTAAATTCATTAGTTTTTCGGTATCACTTAAACTCTCACTTAATAATACCTGGTCGAAGTTAATACTTTTTTTTACTGATTCAGCTTTTGAAGAGCAAGAAATAAAGAGAATTAATATAAAAAAAAGTATTTTGTTCATAATTTGTACAAGTATAGACACCTAAATTTAGCATTGATTTCAATACCTATACAACTCTTATGTTATTTGTTATTTGATGCATTATTACAAATTCCTAACATTGCAAAACAAGTTAGTGTAAAAGTCCCCCCATAACTTAAAAATGGAGCAGGTATACCTGTTATTGGAGCTAAAGCAACTGCCATACCTAGGGTTATTATCATATGTGAAAATAGTATTGATGAATAGCCAATAATTAGTAAAGAAAGAAATAGACTGGGTAACTGATGTGCATAAAATATTAACCAGTATAACAAATTGAAATACAACAAAATAATAAAAAGTATAAAAGTAAATCCTAATGCTTCAGCAATGCTTGCTATGACAAAATCTGTATCTGCTTCTGGTAAAAATCTTAATTTAACCTGTGTCCCCTCACCAATACCAACACCAAAAATACCTCCTGACCCAACCGCAATCAAAGATTGCTTAATGTGCCAACCACCTGCATTTTCATTTAAAGATGGAATAATAAAATTTTCAATTCTACCTTTTAAGTCTTTTGATCTACTAGATACATCTTCTGTGTCAACTAAATGATTCCAAGCATAATAGGACAATAGCGAAAAGGTAAAATTTAAAATGATGTAAAAAGTTATAAAAAAAGTTTTATATCTATAAGATTCTTTAAATCTTGATAAAAATAGTTTTACAAAGATAAAAAATATAAAAAAATATATACCAAGAATAATATCTGTATAACCCTCATACATAGGGTTAGCTCTATATATGTTAACGTAAAGAACTGTATAAATAGTTAGAATTGGAGATACTAATAAAAAGATAAACGCTGATTTAACTCCTGCCCAATATATCATTGGAATAAAAATTGATGAGTAGACTAAAGCTGCGCCNAAATCTTTTTGTGCTACAAAAACTAATACAGGAATGAGTATCAATAATAAACATAAAATTAAAAAAATAAAGTTATTTATATATTTTTTATTATCNGATAANATTTTAGCTAANGAAATAACAATNATTATCTTACCAATTTCAGAAGGTTGAAATCCAAAAATCCAATTTTGCGCNCCTTTTGTNGCCTCACTCATAAAAGGCAAAGTAATTATCATAATAAANCCAATATAAAANAAAATCATTTTTTCNTGAAAAAATCTTAATCGTATAAATTGGAATACAATAAAAANAATAAATCCTAAAAAAATCCATAATAACTGTTTTTCAACTCTNGAAAACATAATTCCAAAAAAATCACTTTCATAATTTCCTGCAGACTTTAAAATTGAAATAGATATAAATGAAAGAAATATAAAAGAAACAAGTATAGGAATTCTTATNTGAAATTTTTGGTTAAAATNNAAAATTCTATTCATTTATTTTACTTTCAATNATATAATCTAAAATATTTTTTGAAATANTTTTTGCTANAGACTTATTTTCACTNTNAGTATCTTCAATCACAACAACTAATGAGGTTAAAGATTCATTATAATCCATATATCCAGCAAACCATGATAATAAATTATCANTAGTACTACTACTAATAGTTTGAGCAGTNCCAGTTTTACCTCTTATAATNGCATCATCCCTTTTCAATAAATGAGCNGTACCATTTTCACTATTNACAACATCATACATAGCATTTTGAATTTCATTCCAAACATATTTACTTATATTAGTTTTTATACTTTCAGTTTTANTATTAAGGATTAACTTNGGNTTATTAATNTTACCTCTCATTGCTATAAAATTAATCATATTTATTGCCTGTATAGGCGTTATTGAATTTGCTCCTTGACCAATNGATAAATTTGGCATATTNCCTCTNTTAGGCCATCTTTTTCCTTGATTAATTACCATCCAGTCACTATTAGGTATTCTACCTTTTNTTTCAGGTATTTCAATNCCTGTTTTTTTGTTAAAACCTAATTTTTCAGCATATTCATGCAAATCATTGATTATATATGTNTTAGNATTTTGATATTCAAGTATTTTATTATAAAAGTAAACATTACAAGACTGNACAATTGCATCATGCAAATTAACATTACCATGCCCCGTTTCTTTCCAACATCTAAAAATTTTTGGCTTTCCTGGATTACTTTGATCTTCAAGTTCAAATTNACCATCGCATAATATAGAATGCTCTTTTGTACCTAACTGNGCATCCATAAACATAATTGCAGTTACTAACTTATATAGAGAACCTGGCGNATAACTANCTTGTGTCGCTCTATTTAATAATCGTTTTTCTTTTTTCCATTTTTCCCATGTTTCTGTTTTTAATGGGCCAATAAATTGNGATAATGAGTAATCCGGTGCACTNGCCATAGCTAAAATATCACCACTTNNTGGATTCATACATATAATAGAACCTTTATAACCTTTTAATAATTCTTCTATTCTANATTGAAGATTNTAATCTATTGTCAAATAGATATCTTCTCCAGCNANAAATGGTATGCTTTNATTTTTATCAATNCCNAAATCTTTTCCAAAAGTATTTATTACATGATATTCTTGCCCTTTTTTNCCTCTNAANTCTTTTTCGTANACTTTCTCTATACCGCTAATACCTACTATATCATTTATACTATAGAATTTATCNGTTTCTACTAAATTTTTACTCACAGGNCTTAAATAGCCTAGTATATGAGCTAAATTTGGAGATTCTTCATAAAATCTAGATGGGTTACTAGAAAAAATAAGTCCAGGAAAATCATTTTTATGTTCACTTAATATTGCTTTTGTTTTGAAATCTATAAAATTAATTACATTAAGTAATGTATATTTTTTAACATTACTTTTCTTACTTCTATTTACTTTTTCTAAAAAATTATTCTTTTCTAATATTAAATTTGATCGTTTTTTTGCAGATTTTATTATTTTGTAAAATAAGTCGATATTAAAAGAATTATTAAAATGATGTGGATATATTTTTAGCGAAAAGGAACTTCTATTTGCGACAATTACTTTTCCATACCTATCATAGATTATACCTCTNGGTGGAATTGAGCTCATNATCGTAAAATTATTTTTTGATGCTGTTCTAATAAACTTTTTGCTATATANAANTTGTATAAAAAAATATCTNGTAAGTATAATTAAAAAAATTATAAAAATAATATTAGTAAGATTTTTTCGTTTATATGGATTTGTATNTTTATTATTAATCAAGTTTTTTAAATCTTTCNGANAATANTATTTTAATTAAAAATAAAATNAAGTATGTGAATATTGATTGAATNAGAGAAAATTTNAAATAAAATAAATANGTTTCAGAGTANNATAANGTNTATTTTGAAAANGAACATAATAAAATTAATAAGAATATAAGNNATNGGTAAATCTTTAATGNCTTATATACTTTAATNTTTAATAAAAAATATGAACATAAAACATAAATTAGTGTAATAAAACCTAAATAATTAGTTTGAGTTAAAAAATCATGGAACAAGCCAATTAATAACCCTAAGAATAAAAATTTATATTCATTCAAAAAACTTGAATTAATTATCAGAATAATTAAAAAAAAATCTGGAGAAACATTAATATAGCTAATATTTAACGATGGAAAATAAAAAAGTAATATTATTAAAATTACATTTATCATTTATTTTTGCACAATAAATACGTTTGATAAAGAATTTAAATTGGCAAGAATTTCTACTTTAACATGTAATTCATGTTCATTTTTTCTGTTTTTAATATCTACTATTTTAGCAACAGGAATATTTTCAGGGTATATATTTGAATCTTGAGTTGTATAAAATAAATCACCAATATTCAATTTACTTTCATTACGTTTTGAAACTGATTCGATTATTCCTAGTCTTCCACTTTTATATGAAAATTGTCCAAAAACATTATTTTTAGTTTTAACATAAACATGAAAGTTCCTATCAGATATTTTATGTACCTGNGTCGATTCATTTGAAGCAATCCAAGTTTTACCTACCAAATTACCNTCGTAGTCAATAACAGCCCTAGATTTATTTATTACACCATCATAAGTACCAATGTTTACATTAAAAATATGAGTAGATTTTGATAAAGAATGATTGGTTACTTTAGCAGGNANAAAAGTATAATTAGGTATTAATTTATTTAATTTCTTNTCATAATCACGGTGAGTGTTAATAGTTCTAATTCTTTGTTTTAAATTTAAATTTTCTTCACTTATTTTTTTAATTTCAGCAAATAAAGAATCATTTTTTGATTCCATATAAGATAGGTTGTTCAACAATGATTTAGGTGAATAAATAAGGGAAAAAAAATTTGANAGATGAATTTTAAAATATTGAACTTCGCTAAGATTTTTACTAAATGAGAGAACTATAATTAAAAAAAAACAAAATATTAAAACTATAATATTTTTATTTATATAATNTTTTTTCTTTACCATAAATCTNNCTTAAACCATAATTAGTATTTTATCTTTTGTATATTTTTTTACATCNCTAATTACNACACCNGTTCCTTTNACTATAGCCAATAAAGGNTCTTCTGAAATAAAAACTGGTAAATTTGTTCGATTTCTTATATAAATATCTAGACCATCNAGTAATGCACCNCCACCTGTTAAAATTATGCCATTTTCTTTNATATCAACAGCATGCTCAGCTGGAGTTTGATCTAACGCCTGCCTNATAGCATCAGATATTTGAGAAACTGANGTGCTTANAGCCTTNGTAATTTCATCTTTAGAAATACTAATTGTTTTAGGAATTCCATCCATCACGCTTTTACCTGTTACCTCAATATTTATTCTNTCTTGACTTCTATGTTGAACAAGGGCTGAACCAGCTTCTTCTTTTATTTTTTCAGCCATTTTTATTCCAATTTGAAGTTGATGGTTATCATGTAACCAATCTTTTATTGAAGTAGTTTGTTTATCACCAGCCATTCTAATAGCTTTTAATGATACCACACCATTTAATGCTATTACTGCAATTTCAGTTGTNCCNCCACCAATATCAACAATCATATGNCCAGTTGATGAAGANACATCTATACCTAACCCTATTGCCGCAGCCATTGGCTCAGTAATTAAATAAACTTCTTTAGCACTTGAATTTTCCGCAGCCTCTTTAACAGCTCTTTGTTCAAGGGATGAGCAGCTTGATGGTATACAAATAACAATTCTTGGCCTAGTAAAACGACCTATATTNATTTTTTTAATAAATGTTTGTAACATTTCTGTAGCTAAATCTAANTCAGANATAACACCATCNTTTAATGGCCTTTCAACNATTATACCACTTGGGTTNCTTCCAAGCATTTTTTTCGCTTCTAANCCAACAGCTAAAACTGAATCATTAACAGTATCTTTAGCTATTACAGANGGCTCGTTTAGNACTATNCCTTCATTTTTAACCCATATCAAAGTATTTGCTGTACCTAAATCAATAGCAATATCTGAGCCTTTTAAAAATGAAAAGTTTGTAAAAAATGATGATAACATAAAAATTCCTTAATTAATCCTAATGAAAAAATAGTCTTTGATTAGTAAAAATCATAGATACTTTTAATTTATNTGAANTTTTAATTATTTCTTCATCTTTAATTGAGCCGCCTGGNTGTATAAAATGCTTNATTCCATTTTTNTGTGCTAGTTCGATACTATCTGAAAATGGAAAAAAAGCATCTGATGCTAAAATTGAATTTTCTAAATCAAATCCATTTTCTAAAGCCTTTTGAATAGCAATTTTAACTGAATCAACTCTAGACATTTGTCCAGCACCTACACCTAAAATTTGTTTATCATTTGCTATTACAATTGCATTTGATTTTACAAATTTTACTAATTTCCAACCAAGCTTTAANGCGTTCATGTCAGTTTTAGATGGATGTTTTAATGTTACAATTTTCCAATCTTTAGATTTATTTTCATTTGATAATGTTTGTGATAAAATACCACCCATAACTGACCTGACNGATAAATTTGAATAATTATAATCTTTATTATAAACAATNATTCTTAGGTTTTTTTTCATTTTTAATATTTCTAATGCATCATTATCTATGTCTGGNCAAACAATACATTCTAAAAACGGTTCTATTAATTTTTTTGCTATTTTATGATCAATCTTTTTATTAAAACCAACTATACCACCAAAATAACTAATAGGGTCACATGATACAGCCCTTTCGAAACAATCAGTTAAATTTGANCCTATTGAAAAACCACAAGGGTTTGAATGTTTAATTATACAGCAACAATTTTTATTGAAATCTTTTACAATACGAATTGACGTTTCAATATCAAAAAAATTATTATAAGATAGTTTTTTACCTGACAANTGTTTAAANCTNGATGTTGTTTTATCAGTGTAAAAGGATGATTTTTGGTGAGGATTTTCTCCGTATCTTAAATCAAAATCTTTNCTAAGATTTATATTTANTGANTCCCCAAGANTTTGTTTGTTATNTTTAGAAAANTCACTAAAAATAATTGAATCATANTTAGANGTTTCNAGAAAAACATNCTTTGCNTAATCTTTTCGTNTTAATTNATCAATATTTCCTTTTGTTTTAGAATATTCNATCATAAAGTTTTCATACATATTNGGGTTAGATAATGTTATTANAGATTTATAATTCTTNGCTGCAGCTCTTAACATCGATGGCCCCCCAACATCAATATATTCTATTAATTTATCTAAATTCATATTTTTTTTCGAAGACATTTCTTCAAAAGGATATAAATTTACAACTACTAAATCAATAAGAGTTGATTTGATAGATTCTAAATCTTTCAGATGATTATTATTATTTCTATCTGCTAATAAGCCACCAAATATTTTTGGATGTAATGTTTTTACACGTCCATCCATAATTTCATTAAAACTTGTTACATCAGATATAGATGTAACCTTAATATTGTTATCTAATAATATTTTTTTAGTTCCTCCTGTTGAAATAATTTCGAAGTCTTTATCAACTAAGAATTTAGCTAGTTCAACAATGTTTTCTTTATTCCATACACTTAATAATGCTCTTTTCAATTTTTTCATCCTTTAATTAATGGTTTATTATTTTTCCAAAATATTTTATTATGACAAAATAATTTCAGTGCTTTAAAATATATTTCATGCTCAACTTTTAATACTCTATCTGCAATATCTTGTACTGAAATATCTGCTTCTAACTTAATTTTTTTTTGAATCAATATTGGTCCTGTATCATAATTAGAATCAATAAAATGAACAGTTGCGCCCGATTCTTCTTCATTGTTTTTATGAACTTCATTATGAACTTTTAATCCGTAAAAACCTTTTCCACCGTACAATGGCAGTAAAGAAGGATGAATATTTAATATTTTATTTTTATATTTATTAACGATACTTGTAGAAATTTTTTTCATATATCCAGCTAGTAAAATTAAATCTAAATTATATGATATTAATTTTTCAGATAAATAAATCTGACTCTTATCATTAGGAAATCTTTTAGAATTATATATAAAAATGTCTATTCCATTTCTTTTAGCAAAATTAACTGCTTCACAATTTGGATTATTTGAAACAAGTAAATAAATTTTTGCTGACAGCTTATGTAATTTTATTTTATTTACTATATTTTTAAAATTAGAACCAGACCCAGAAGCAAATACAACAATTCTTTTATTCATGGTTGTAATTTATTAAGTTTATTTTTTATATCATCAATTATTTTATCAAATTTTTCTTCATCTTTAAAAATATTAAAATTATTTGTATTAATCTCTAAAACGTTAAAATCATTTGGGGTACCAAACCATTTTTTATAATAAATATTTAATCTATGAAGATATGCCTCACTAATATCTTTTTCATAACCACGATCTCTATTTTTTATCCTATTAATCAAAGTGTCAGTTGAGGCTTTTAAATATATAATTAAAGTTGGCTTTCTTAAAAATTGTTCCATGTTATAAAAAAGATCTCTATATGTGTCCCAATCTCTTTTAGACATTATTTTCATTTGGTATAAATTATATGCAAAAATTGAAACATCTTCATATATCGTTCTATCTTGAATCACACCTTTGTTATTTTGCATTATTTCAAGATGATGCTTAAATCTATGTTGTAAAAAATAAATTTGTAAATTAAAACTCCACCTATCCATATCTCCATAAAAATCTGATAAATATGGATTATCATCTACTGACTCATAATATGGTTTTAGATTAATTTTTTCTGCTACCAGTTTTGTGAAAGTTGTTTTTCCTACACCAATATTACCTGCAATGCCAATAAACGGTTTATTTTTCAATATAATTCTCCATAAACTTTATCATCACCAACAAATGATAATTTTACATTATAAATTTTCTTGAGCATTTTTATATTACCTTTGACAACAACTCTAATATAATTATCAGTAAAACCAACTACATAATTATCATCAATTTTACTCTCAAATAATACTTTTCTAACAGTATTTATATTTTTCTTATAAAAATCTAATCTCATATGGTTTGATAGCTTATTAAGTGACCTACTTCTATTTATTTTTTCTGTTTTAGGTACTTGATTAATTAATTCTGATGCAACTGTTCCTGTCCTGTTAGAATAAGAAAAAACATGTAAATAATTAATATTTAATTTACTTATATAATTAAATGTACTTTCAAAATCTTCACTTGTTTCCCCTGGAAAGCCAACAATTACATCTGCACCAATACATGCGTCAGGAATAGTTTTTTTAATCATTTCAATTTTTTCCTGATACATTTTTAAATTATATTTTCTTTTCATTAATTTTAAAATTTTATCATTTCCAGATTGAAGAGGAATATGAAAATGAGGTAAAAATGAATTACTATCATTTATAAATTTAATAATGTCTTCAGTTAAAAGATTTGGTTCAATGGAGGAAATTCTAAATCTATTAATAGTAGATTTGTCATCTATATTTTTTAAAAGATTAAATAAATTCCCATCATTTGATTTTCTTCCAAAATCTCCAATATTTACACCTGTAATTACAACTTCTGAAATATTATTTTTTTCTAGTATCTGAACGTTTTGTAAAATACTTTCAATAGAGTCATTACGACTTTTTCCTCTAGCTTTAGGTATAGTGCAATATGTACATGGATAATCGCAACCATCTTGAATTTTTAAATATGACCTAACCCTATCATTCATAGAAAAAGAAGAAGTAAAACTATTTGAGTCATTAATATTGGAGTGAATAACTTTTACATTTGTCTTATCATAATTATCAATTACATGCTTTGCAACATTTAGTTTTTCCTTATCACCAATCACTAAATTAACTCCATTTATTTTAGCAATTTGTTCAGGTTTTAATTGAGCATAACATCCTAATACGGTAATATATGGATTATCGCTTGTTTGTATTATTTTATTTATTATTCTTTTTGCTTTTTTATCAGCTTTATCAGTAACGGAGCATGTATTAATTATATGAATATCTGCGTTTTCAAAATCTTTAACAATTGAAAATCCTTTATCAACAAAATCTCTGGCCATTGTTGAAGTTTCTGAAAAATTCAATTTACAACCCAGTGTATGAAAAGCAATTTTTTCTAAAGCATGACTCATTTGATTCTAAAAGACTAGAAATTAATCTAAAATATTATTAACTAATATTAGTATTAATTTTTTCATGATAGGTTCCCTAATTAGTATAAAAAATGCTTTATAACTTAAGAAAAATATAAAAATTATAAGAACTTTTTTCATTTTATAATGCTGTATTTTNCCAAACAAGAGATGTGTTTTTTGTATTACTTTATAATCTAAACTTTCATAAAACTTAATTGCATTTTCTCTTGCTTCTAAAACAATTGTATTTCTTTTATTNTCTTTTGATATAGATTCTAAATCATTCATTAAAAATGAACCTATNCCTAATCTTCTTTTTGCCTTATCAATAGCAAAATATCTAACTTGAGCTTCTGTATTTGAATTAAAATGAAGTCTTCCAACNGCAAAAATAATATTCTTATNATTTANAATCATTCTGTGAATACTAGTTGATTCAATATCATCACGTTCACTNCCTAATTTTTTATTTAAGGGTTTTCTTAGATNTTGCCATCTAAAAAAATAATATTTATCAAATTGAAGTTTNTTTTCTGGTGANCTTACTTGATACATATAAAATTATTTTGATTTAGGTAAAACTTTAATGATATTATTAAAAGATGGATTAGGAAGNCCTGATTTTGCNGAACATTCATCCCAAACAGAACACCAATTACATATTGTAGATTTATTATGATCTGGTTTNGCTTTGAATTGCTCCAAATTAGTAATTTGNTTTTTNAATCTATTTATAATAGCTACAATTTTTTTTTCTATTTTATATAATTGTTTATCAGTATGAGAAATAGTAATGTTTGTATTATGNCTAAGAGAATGCCATATNAAATTAATTTCACCAACNTCTTTAAAGTTCTGNTTTACTCCAATTTGATATAAAGCTAATTGGAAATTATTTTTTAGTTGTGAATAATTTTTAGCACGCTTACCAGTTTTATANTCGTGAATTTCCCATTTTTGCTCATATGGNTTATCAATTCTATCAATTATTCCNTTAAAAGGATATACCTTNATAGGCTTTGCATNTTTAATACATTTTTCAGTANCCTTATCAAATTTAGGCTCATTATTTTTATCATATTCATTTACTGAAAAAGTTAATTCTAATTCTCTTCCAAANACACTTTGATCAAAGGGATAAAAATCTTTGTAATAATTAGATAAACACTCTTTACCTATGCTATAAAAAAGNTTATGTTTTCTTTCTAGTTCTTTATCAGAAAGTAAAGGATATGTATATTGTTTTTCTTTTCTACTATATTTTACATTTACTACAAAAATATTTGTATTCCAGTTACTTATCCATTCTTTATCATATTGTTCACAAATTTTATCAAAGTTTATTAATTTTTGTTTATTTTCTGGCTTGTATAACCACTCAAGAACACCATGTACTCTTTTACCCATATATGATTCAATACTTTCNTATTTTCTCTTTATACCATCAATATAAACTAACTTATATTGCATAGGACANATTTCATAAGAACTTATTTGAGAATAAGAAAAATAATTAGGTAAGTTTTTTTTTGTTCTATTAAAAATCAAATCCCACATAAAATAAGTATAACCCGTTAATTAATTTTTAAGTAATTATTTATTTTTTATTAAAGTAGCTAATTTGTCACTAATCTATAGCGTCCGAATGTATCAAGAATAAAATTAAATTCATAACCAGATTTAAATTTCCAAATTAAAATTTCTGTATTATTATTACTGTAACTAGATGTTTTATATTGATCATCAGGAGGACCNTACATAATATAAACTTTTGCTCTATCAGATAATAAACCGCCATCTATACCTTTAAAAAGCTCCTTTGATTCAATAACCCTATCATTAAGTTCATCTAATAATTCATTTTTAACTGTACTTTTATCAGGNTCAATTTCAGACCAATAATTATCAAGATATTTAGATTTTTCTTCTTGATTTAATTTTTTTAATTTTTTATAATCATCAACATCTAAAACATAAGACATTACTAATTCAATTTCATTAAAATTTTCAGTCCACATTACATTTTCACCATTATAGATAATATTTTGATTTTTAGTTGAACATGAATAAAAATACAAAGTAAGTAATAATAAAAAACTAATTCTCATAATTTGTCCATTTAAAAAAATATATGCTATTAGAATTTGAAAACCATAACCATTCGTTGTCACAATCTACAGTATATATAGGCCCATTTACATTAAATAAATTCAAAGGAATGTCTTTCTCATCTTTTGTATATAAATCAATCAACTTTATTTGATTTAAATCTGTAGAACATNCTTTACCATTATCAGNAATAATATTAAAATAATTAACATTNTTAGAAATNAATTCTCTACCTTNTTCATGAATAATCCATAAATTATTACGCGACCCTAAAATATAATCATCAAAGAATTCAATATTATAATATATATGCTTATCAATCAATANTANTTCACCNNAATCTTCGCTNTAACTAAAAAGACCATCTATAGAACTAAAAATTATATCTTTATTATAAGATTTTATATCATAAATTTCAGAATTCTCTAAAATAATTTCATCCTTAAAGAATTTCAATTCTNCATTTATTATTTGATAATCACAAATGACCATACCATTTGATGTAGAAAAATATATTTTATCATTGTTAAAAAAAATATTCCATATAGCTCTATTATTTANATTTAAAAATTTATAATTATGGTACCATGAATTATATTTTACATCATAGACAATAATACCTTCAAGAGTAGCAATTAAAATAAAATTATCAATCTTTTTGATATCATTAATATTTATATTGTTGATTATAATATTTTCATTTTTTGGTATGTGACTCCAGCTATTATCATTTTCNTTCCATATTGATAGTAAATAACCATTATAATTATAACTAACCTCACCACTTCTTCTAAAATAATTATCTGCAAAATACCAGTTACTTTTATNATCTANAAATATATTTGATATATTATCTNTTCTAGGACCAATATTTAACCTTTCTATATTATACGAAAAATCACCAACTTTAAAAATAGCACCTGTATCCATACCTAACCATAAATTGTCATATTGATCATAAAAAGAGGAAATAACGTAATGTTTTATGTCNGCCTCATCAATTATATAATTATCGTAAATAATACTATTATCTATAGTATAGAAATCTGATAAATCTAAATTTTCGATACCATTATTAACCCATGAAATATTTAATAAATCATTAATGTTTTTTCTGTTAGAACTTGTCATAGAAAAAATATCAATAACACTATATGAAACTGATGTTTGAATTATAACTTCATCGCTTGTAAAACCTAATCTATTGATTGAATCAATAGAAGAAATACTTAAAGAAGAAAAACTTATTTCATTCCATGTTGAACTTACACTTGACTTATAAAGTAAATAGTTTTTTGTTAATATAAAAAAGTAGTCAATCCCTTTATGATAATGAATAAAATATTTTTTTTCATTTATTAAATTAGATGATAACTCAATATTATAAAGAAAATCCTCTGTTATGATATCATATGCATAAATACCNTTATCAGCTAAAAAATAAATATAAAAAGAATCTTCAGTTATTGATTTTATATTATGAGGCTCTGAAATGACAAACCAATCATCTTGATTAAATGCATTTATAATTGAGAGNATTAATATTATTAAGAAATTATTTTTCATATAAAAAAGGCCATCATTTATTNAAATGATGGCCTTTAATTAAAGTTTNAAAAAAACTTATCTCATATATATCATACTATTAGATAGAATTCCATCTTTAGTTTTTAATTGATANATATAAATTCCTGATGACACTTGATTACCAAATGAATCTNTAGCATCCCATTTAANATTATATGTTCCTGGNGTNTAGAAATTATTAGCTAATTCATTAATTTCTTTACCNGAAAGATCATATACTTTCAATGAAACTTCGCTAGCATCAACAATTGAGAAACTAATATTTGTTGATGGATTAAATGGGTTTGGATAGTTTTGAGATAAACTAAACTCACCAGGTAATTCATCAGAAATATCTAAAATAGAAATATCTGCACAATCACCAATCATAACGTCAGCAAAACTGCCACCTGTTGCATCAGAAATAATAACATCAGATAAACAAGCTTCAGTATTTCCATCTGGNTTCCAAACCATTAATTTTGTCAATGTTCCTGCACCAGCCGGTATTGTTGAACCATCAAATGCAAAACCTATAACAATACCTGTTTCAGAACCAACAGAAACTGTGAAACCTGCTTCTTCAGCTGCACCACCGCCTGCCTCTATTAAAGTAAGGCCTGATACAGTAAATTGGAAACCAGCAATATCTGCGTTTGTATCATAAGTAATTTCTAAATCACCATCAGTAACTTCACCAAATCCTATACTAACCATATTAGTCATTGGACAATCTGCTTCATCGCAAACTAGTGTACCGTCATCACAAACAACATAATCATCACCACCCCATTCACCAGAACAATCTTGAATTAAACTAGGAAGCTCTAATACAGTACCATCAGCAAGTGCTGCAAATAATCCAAAAGCAGGATCATCGCCACTTAAGAAACCAGATGCGAATACAATAGCNCTACCACCACCTAAACCAGATAAAGGAGCAGTAAACGCAGCAATCACATCACTACCTGTTGGAGCAACACCTAATGTGTAATCAGNTGCAGGNACTTCTACAAANCCTGAAAAGTCACCATATGCAAAGTTTTCTAACAACATTGCATCATCAG
The DNA here is from genome assembly GCA_002167465.1 of bacterium TMED6. Taxonomy (GTDB): domain Bacteria; phylum Fidelibacterota; class Marinisomatia; order SCGC-AAA003-L08; family D37C17; genus TMED6. Next base: position 10,056 of record NHBL01000030.1, on the reverse strand, counting down.
CATAAATATCTACCGCTGGAGCATCTGTTGAACCATGATAAACTTCAAGACCNACAACATCATCAGAAGATGCACCAAAAGTTGTAGCTGTTGCAGCTAAACCAAATGGAGTANCNTCATNNCCNAGTAANCCTGTTGCAACTACAGCATANGAACCACCTTCAACTAATTCAAATGGAAAATCTGCTATAATATCTCCACCAGCTGGAGCAATACCTACTGTAAACATAGTTGGTAATGTTAAAACTGGAGTAGCTGTTCTGTATTCAAAGTTTCCAATAGCTAATTCACCATCTAAATAAATATCAACTGTCGGGCTAGCAGAGTTGTGTACAATCTGTACTTGAGTTGCAATAAAGTTGCCATCACAATCAAAGTTATCTTCAGCATATGTACATGAACCATCATCAACGTTTGCATCCATATCATAGTTACATGCCATATCATCAGTACATCCACCCATAGCAGATTCGAACATAAAACAATCACCAGTTGCTGACGGTAACGTATTTCCATCTGCATCGGCAAGAGCACCATCATTATCAAATGATATACAACCTTCAAAATCGGCTACATCAAAATCTAACACTGTAAGTAAATGGTCACCTTCAGATAGAACTCCACCTGTAAGAGAAAAACCTATAACAGTACCGGACTCATTAAAACTTACTGTCCACCCTAAATCCTCAACACCACCTGCAGCATCAAAAACATCAACGCCAGTAACATCAAATTGGAATCCAGCAACATCAGTTACAGCTGATAACCAAATTTCCATGCTGTTACCATCATCTGATTCTGTTACAGCACCAAAATAAACTACGTTTAAGCAACTTGTATTATCACCTTCACAAACACCACACTCATCAATAATAGCGTCACCACCACATTCACCAGCACAGTCTTCTTCAACAGCACAGTTACCATCACAATCAAAATTTTCTTCAGGATACGTACATGAACCGTCATCTGTATTTGCATCCATATCATAGTTACATGCATCTATATCTGTACATCCTTCAACAACTTCACCAACAACTATACAATCACCAATCATATAATCATCAACAATTGAACCACCATCTGGATCAGATAAAACTACATCAACGATACATCCTTCTAAATCATCAACACTGCTTAACATTAAAGATGTTAAAACACCTGATGTCCCTGCAGCAATTGTTGATCCTGTAAGTGAAAAACCTATCACAATACTTGGACTAGTTGAAACTGTAAAACCATTTTCTTCTGCTAAACCACCAGCAGCAGCTAAAATAGTCACACCTGTTACACCAAATTGAAATCCAGCTAAATCAACGTCTCCTACAGTCACATCAATATCAAGCATTAGATTCTCTGAATCCCAAGCACCAAAACCAAGCATTGGTTCTGTATTACATGTTGATCCGTCGCCATTGCAAACACCACATTCGTCGTATTCACCAACACAATCATCAACATCGTCACAAACACCATCATTATCAGCATCTTCATCACATGGCTCTGTATAATCACAATCACTCTCTCCAAATGTTACTTCTAAAGCACCACCTGAAGTGTCTGAAATTGCTCCTGAACCTAATGATAGACATACATCTTCTGGAAATGTTCCAGATAAATTTGTTAAAACACCATTACTTCCAGCGGGAATAAACCCTCCAGAAAATGAAAAACCTAGAACAGTTTCTCCACCTGTTGAAACAGTAAAACCTGCATCAGCCGCTAAACCACCAGCACCTGCAGTTACGTTTGCACCTATTACATCGAACTGAAAACCACCAACGTCAGATGGTGTGTCCATTGTAATTTCAGCACTAGTTTCTGTAACAGCACCTAGCCCTACTATTACTTCAGCATACATAAATGAACACATCATTAATGCTATACTGAAAAATATTGTTTTTGTTTTATTTAACATAGTATCTCCTATTTGCAATATATTAATTTGAGCACAAAGTTAACAATATTCTTGTTAACATCCATACTTTTTTTCTGTTATATAATAATTAAACTTTACCTAACTATAAAAGTAACATTATGTAATAAAAAAAACTTTTAGATTTAAATTGAATATGGAATTTGTTCTATTGGCCAATAATATGTGATTAAAAAAGTAGCTAGTATCCAAAATAATATTGATAACGGAAGTCCTACTTTTATAAAATCATTAAATCTATATTGCCCTGGAGCATAAACCATCATATTTGTTTGATAACCTATGGGAGTAAGAAAACTATTAGATGCACCTAAGCAGACTGCAAAAATTAAAGGTCTAGGATCAATGCCTGAATAATTACTAATTGCAATTGCAATAGGAGTAAATACAATTGCTACTGCAGCATTTGATAAGAAAGAAGAGATAATCATTGATAAAAAGTAAAGACATGATATAATAATTATAAAATATGTTTGCTCATTAAAAAATGGCATCATAATATCAGCTAAATACAAAATAAAATTACTTATAGTAATATCAGCTTTTGTTGTATGCAAAGCTTGCCCTAAAGGAATAAGTGCAGCTATTAAAAAAATAACGGACCAATCAATAGACTCATATGCATCTTGTATTGATAATACTTTTAATACTAGTAATGTAATAGCGCCTAAGATCACGGCTTTAACAATAGATACAATTCCCAATGATGATAATATCATAATCATAGGAATGACTAATATAGATAGCCACCAGTATTGCTGGTATCTGAGATGAATATCAAGCTCTTCTAATATAATTAAATCTTTAGACTGTTTTAAACTATTCAATTTTATTTTAGGGACCATAATAAGAATTGTATCAGAAAATTTAAGTTTAATATGAGCGATTTTTTCTCTTAATAATTCTTTTTGTCTTTTAATTGCTAAAACAAATGATGAGAATCTATGTTTAAAATCATAATCGTTTAATGTTTTACCTATTATTGAGGATTGATGTGAAACAAGACCTTCAACTAAAATAAAATTTTGCCCTGTTAGTTCACTTTGATTTATTTTTACATCTGAAAGAAGCAGTACATTGATGTTATCTTTAAATCTTATTATTTCACCTAGTTGAATTTGTCCAATAACAACATCATCTTTGTGTATGATAGCAGAATTTAAATTATAAATTAATTCCTGATTTTCTCTTATTATTTTGTAAGGCTGAAAACCATATTCATTATAAATATTAAGGTAATTGAATGATTTACCTACTAATTTAGAATTTTCAGGAACTTTAAACTCTGTTAAATACTTTTGCATGTGATATTTTTGAGTCAATGAGGTTGTTATGGCACGAGAAGGTAAAAACCATCTACTAACAATAGTAATGTATATTATACCAATAACCATAAATATTAACCCTATTTTAGTAAATTCAAACATTGAAATTGGTTCAAGTTTATCCCAGACTTTATTATTATTAATATCCAAATATTTATCACCAATATCATATCTATTATTACCCATATCAGACTTCCAACCGTCTTCATCAGAACATATTTTATAAATACTTCCAGATTCATCTACCTGATCAGAACAATCGATAAAATATTCGTAAGTATTCTCAACAACAGAACTAACTACTAAATTTGTTGAAGTGCCAATTAATGTTAAAGTACCACCTAAAATAGCCGCATAAGATAAAGGCATTAGTAACTTTGTAGGACTAATGTGGAATTTTTGACACATTTTAAATATAACTGGAATAAAAATTGCAACAGCAGCTGTATTATTAATAAATCCAGATACTAAGGAAACTGTTATAAAAAATATACTGATAGTAACCCATGCGTTATTTCCACCAAGTTTATACAAAAATTGTGCTAATACTTCTAAAAAACCTGTTTTAACAAGTGATCTACTTAAAATAAATATAGCGCCTATTGTTATTACTGCATTATTACTAAAACCTGAAATTGCTTGATCAATTGTAATAACATCAAATAAAAGTAATAATCCAACAGCAGCTAAAGCGGTTACTTCAAGAGGAAGAATTTCCATTGTAAAAAAAACAATAGCAAAAGAAATGACTATTAATAAAATTATTTGATGACTAATAAAATTTTCCATGATTCTTTAAATTTAAGTTATAACTAATAAAAAAATTACCTCTTTTTATTAAAGACTAAAAGAGGTAATTTTTTTAAAACTTTATATCTTAATAATTTAAGATAAAATTGTATCCATTAATGCTGTGCAAACTAAATAAGGATCCATATTGGCAGAGGGTCTTCTATCCTCTAAATATCCATACCCATCATTCGCAGTTTGCATTGGTATCCTTATAGACGCACCTCGATCACTTACTCCATATTTGAAATCTTTAATACTACAAGTTTCATGATCCCCTGTTAATCTATATTCGTTATCAGCACCATACATATCAATATGCTTATCATGATTTTTTCCAAGTTTCTTACAAGCATCTTCAATAATTTTAATACCTCCAGGCTCACGCATAGATTTAGTACTAAAATTAGTATGAGCACCAGCTCCATTCCAATCACCTTTTACTGGCTTAGGATCAAGAGTTGCACTGACTCCATAATCTTCACCAATTCTGTATAATAACCATCTTGCAAGCCATACTTCATCAGAAACTTCCAATGGTCCTAATGGTCCAATTTGGAACTCCCATTGACCTGGCATAACTTCAGCATTAATTCCAGATAGATTCATACCTGCGTCTAAACATGCCTCCATATGCTCTTCAACAATTTCTCTTCCAAACACTTCATCGGACCCAACACCACAATAATAACCTCCTTGTGGAGCAGGAAAGCCATTATCAGGCCAGCCTAATGGTTTTATTCCATCAAAAAAAGTATATTCTTGTTCTATACCAAACCAACATTCTTGATTTTTATGCTTTTCAGCTAACTCTCTTAATTGTGCTCTTTTGTTACTTTTATGAACACTTCCATCAGAATTAAAAACTTCACACATAGCCAATAAATTATTACCGCCTCTAAGGGGATCTTTCATTATGTGAACAGGCTTTAATAAACAATCACTAAAACTACCTTCTGCTTGCATTGTACTAGAACCATCAAAACTCCAGTCGGGAAGGTCAGAAGGAGAGGACACTTTATTGTCTACAACTTTAGTTTTACTTCTTAATTTAGCTGTCGGAATATGACCATCTATCCATATATACTCAACCATTATTTTATTCATATAATACTCCTTAATATTATTTTTTATTTATTTGTGTAAAAATTTTATTTTCTGATAGAATAATTTGTGTTTCAGTCCTAATAACATTTGGCCAAGACTGTATTGTTCTCAGTAATTTTTCTAGTGAACCTGTATTCTGAGTTTCAACTATCAAAATATGTGAACCTCTTCCTGTTGTAGCAAAACATTCGACTACTTCATCTGTTTCATTTACAAAATTGATTATTTTTTCATAATTTGAAGATGATTCTGAAATNATCGTTATAAGNGCNCTTAAATCTATACCAATCTTTCNTGAATTAATNACCGCTTTATAACCTTTAATAATNTCTAATTCTTCTAACTTTTTTATTCTATCACTAGTAGCAGGAATAGAAAGACCTACTAAATCTGNAATTTTACTAACCGAATTACGAGCATTACTTTTTAGAAGNGAGATTATTTTTTTATCAATACTATCTAAANTAATTGAACTTTTATTTTCTTTCATACCTTATTTTATTAAGTATTTTATAAAATNACAATATNTTTTTTTGTATATTATNAATATATCTTATAATTTTAAATAAAAGGTAATANATGATTACAATATATCACAANCCNCTNTGAAGTAAAAGTAGAAAATCAGTTGAGATTTTAAAAGANAGAGTNGAAAAATATCAAATTATTGAATATCTNAAAGAAGGAATAACGATTGATGAGCTTATTTNAATNGGAAAAAAATTAAATTTACCNCCTAANGATTTTATAAGGAAAAATGACNCTATATNNAAATCAGAAANTNTAGNTAGNTTTATNAATNATGANANTAAANTATTTAANGCNATAGTTAATTATCCAAANTTAATTGAAAGACCTATNGTNATTAAAAATAATAAGGCTATTATATCAAGNCCTCCAGAATTACTTTATGANTTCTTACTTTAANAGNACAACTCTTTTAGTNTAANTNTCCNTNCCTAAATTAAGNTTGATAATATAAACACCNGTAGCTTCATTTTTNGAAGTCCAATTCANTTTGTGATTTCCCATTGTTTGATAAGCATCTAAAANTGTNTCAACNAATCTACCATTAATATCATAAATAGATATACTGACNTCAGAAGANTTATTCAANCTATATTCTATACTTAAACTTGGATTAAATGGATTAGGATAAGCTTTTAATAAAGAAAATTCTTTGTCTAAATTATCATCATTAANCTCTAAAGGNTTNNTGNNAGCTGANAANTTTATAGAATANCCNTTATTTAAGTTTGGAGTAATATTAGAATNTCCATCATTAAAAACAACCTGAGATCCAAAATTTTGATCTGGTGATTCTATNCCAATTGTAGAAAAATTACCGTTTTCATCAATATCATGAGTTTCTTGGTAAACAAAAACTATNTCTCCTTGNTTAGCTATATTNTCATAAAAATCTTGATCTAATAATTGNAATTGAAAAGTATTTTTAACACAATCNGGACAATTNTCATCATCNTCNCCATTTGATACATTATTCCATTGTAAAATAAATTTAGAATTTTCTGAATNATAATAGCTAAAAACATCAAATTCTTCGCCTGCATCCCACATATCATTACTATTTCTATCTTGATACCATTCACCCTCATCGTAAGTACAATTTCCATTTGCNTCNTCAAATGGTTCTTTNCCATTNTCATCTAAATCATCCATAAATGGAGCAAGCATAGCTGGAGGNCCTAAAGGAAAAGGAATAGAAAAATTCCAAAAATAAGGAATNTCACAATTTTCAAATGAAGCCCATCCATTNGANGANACAGTTAAAGAATTATAATTNTTNCCATAAAAATTAAAATCAAATGGTAAATCTATTCTAGTAACNGTATCATCTGTCAAACATAAATTTGTACCNTNCTGACTTNTNTCNANCCANTCATAATCTTCATTTAAACTAATATTATAAATATANTCAGNTAATGGTTCGNTNTCAGGAATATAAGCATGCTCAAAAAAGTTAGAATTTTCATCACTTTNGTATAAAATAGTAAACTTTTCNTGAAAATGATTAGCNTGATTTAAATATAAANTCATCTCTGANCCTATACNTANTAAAGATTCATCTATATCAATATCAATCCAACCATCNTNATTTGATAAATCTTTACCAATTAGANTNTCTTCAAATAAAAGAGCTGCCACAACATCCTTAACTGCNTTACCATCTTCGTCCANAANTTTCAAAGATAAAAATGAATTAGATAAATTAGTTTCTCCATCTATNTTAAGCTGTGTTGGNGTNGTTAATCTTAGAGGNATACTTGGGTCGCCCAAAACNCCATAAATATGATAATAAAAATCTGGAATACTTGTGTTGTTTATAACTAAACCNTCAAACTGAGTTCTAACNGAATCTTTTCCAGAATGTAAAGCAGGAGCTAATTCAGTCTTTCTTAGCTCNAGAATATCATCCCACATAGCTCCACACATCACATTATTAAATCTAGTATCTGTATCTAAATCAGANGGACCTATCATAGCAACNGCACCTTTTGGGTTTGTTGTACTACCACCNGTAACCAAAGTNTCACCAAAACATTTATCTAAACCAACACCAGAATANTCATTNCCAAAATCTCCTGTATTACATACAAAACTAAAGACAATAGGTAAATCCCANCCATTATTTAGNTGNTCTACTTCTTCTCTNTGAAATAGNGGTTTATGCCATCCNTTNGCATCACCCCAACCTCTATAATTAATTATACCAACACCACCATTCCATGAATTAGCAATTGCAGGATTACTCGCACCATTTTCATAGTTTTGAGCATGATAAAAAACTGTATCTACATCATCATAACCAAATTTATATAGCTCATCATGAAGCCATATAGAAGTCCATACTGGTGTAACAGGCCAATCCCAAGGCTGNACNCCTTGACCATCTTTAAAATTACCAGCTACCATTAATGCTCTATTAAATCTTNCTAAATTCGTAGCTTGCTCTANTCTTGTGTGTTCAATAGTTTTTGCTTTNANAATTAANACATCTTGTATTTGTCTAACNGGCCANCNACCAATAAAAAAACGAGGGTTTTNNACATNTTNNCCAACATAAGTNTAAGTATANTCAGTNACATCNAATTCTTCTTCATTNTAAGANGGTATAGTAAANGTTGGNACAGAATATGCNCCATTCCAATCACCAACTAATAATACGTATTCAAGCATTGGATTGTTNTTTTTATANGTTTGNAAATAACCCTTNAGNGCNCTATTAGAATCTATNCCCAATACATCTAAAGCAATNATATCTACATCAAAACCTTGNCTTTGNTTAAATTCAATAAAATCTTCACCATTAGATTGATCNCCTANCCAGTTTTCTAAATTTTGTGAAGCTAANACTATTAAATAAATACCTCTTTCNTATTCNGTNGGTCTATCAAANAATCCTTTTTGTGATAGNGGTGTTTTTAAAATATCNNCCGCTAATAAAGACGAAAATAAACAAAAAACTAAAATCAAACTTTTTTTCATACTAATCTCCTAAGATCATATTAATTAAAATTGCTATATCTAAGATATTAATTCCATCATCTTGATTAATATCNGATACACATTTATAGTAACCNAAAGCTTCATCATTATCTAAAACATAGCTCAATATTTTCATTATATCAGATATATTAATAAAACTATCAAAATTAATATCGCCATAAAAACATTCAGCTCCCTCTGAATCTGAAAAGATTTTTATATCATCAATAATAATTCCTCTGTAGTACAGTGATTCATCTGCAGATAAAGATAAATTAATATTTAAGATGCCTGCTTCGTTATTATGTAAATGAGAAATATAAAATTTATTATAACCGCTATAATTATGACCTGAAAAATTTCTTTGATTAAGTATTTCGCCATTTTGGTTTACATATGCTAAAGAGAAATAATCTTTTTCCCATTCAAGCTCATATTTTAATTTAATCATTGTTACAATATCAGAGCCTGAAAAATTTTGATTCAGATTAATAGAGCTAAAATTATCATTTTCGTAATAGGAAGATGTCTGAGAATATATTTTATCATCAAAATACCAATCACCGGAAATATCTGTCCAATCATTTTGTTCAATACCACCATAAAGTAATTTTGCCCATTTAACATCATAAAATAGGTCTAGTTGGTTTTCAATAAGAATTGAATCTTGAATTGGTAAAAAGTGATTATTTCCATGACCTATTAATTCAATATAATATTCACCCTCGTACAAGTCTAAATTAATAATATTTGTATTTAATTCCATCTCTTCCAAACCCCATTCAGAGTTAATAACTAATTTAGAATTAGAAGAGAAATCGTAGTCAGATGGTAAATTAAAATTTAAGGAAACATTATATGAGCTAAGCGGTTCTAAAAAAATATCTTTTTCAACAAAAGAAGAAGCACTAGGCACAATATCTGTTTCTATATAAGTTTTATACCCTTCTGATTTAACCTCAATTGTGAATGTTCCAGGGTATAAAAGGCGCCTATAGCGCCCAAACATATCAGTCATACGAGGCTTTAGCATAGGTCCATCCATCTCTAGTATTGAGACTTCTGAATTTAATATTTCACCTGAATTAATATCTTTAACTAATCCATTTATAAGGTATTTATCAGCACCTATTTCACCAAAATTATTCCCTGAAGCTCTATTAATCAAATGAAATGCACCAACAAGATTTCTATCAATAGTATCTTCGATAATCTGCTCATCAGAGCTTTGAATGTTAGAAGTTCCTGCTTCTATTAAATATTGAATACAACCAGTTTGACTATAGAACCAGTCATGAGCATTACCCCTTCTTGAAACACTACCTGAAGGAAGATATGTAGTTATACCATCTTGTGTTGGTATAAATGATGCTATATCTCTTCCTAAGTTAT